>QCSC01000031.1 GCA_003211655.1 Prochlorococcus sp. AG-469-F22
CTTCAGTTCTTCAATCAATGTGTCAAGCAATAATCTTCTGTTATTTAAAAGATTATTAAGATATTTTTTCTTTTCAAGTAGTTCTTTCATATCAATTTCAATTTGCTTCCTTTCCAAGGTTGTTAATTTTTTTAGAGGCATGCTCAATACCGCATCTGCTTGTTTTTCACTTAGGCTGAGTTTGACTATTAATATTGATTTTGCTTCAGTTGCATTTTCTGAGTTTTGAATAACCTCAATAATATCTTTTATATTTTTAGTTGCTATTGAAAATCCCTCTAATATTGCAAATTTTTCTGATGCAATTCTTAAAAAATAATTTGTTCTTTTTCTAATTGTTTCTTCTCTAAATTCTAAAAAATAATTTAGATATTTTCTTAGTGTAAGTTGAATAGGTTTACCGTTAACTAAAGCTAAAAATATTGCACCAAAATTAGATTGTAAAGCTGTTTTTTTGAATAAATTTGATACTACAATTTCAGAATTTGAATCTTTTTTTAATTCAATAACTATCCTCATCCCGTCTCTATCACTTTCATCCCTAATATCAGAAATCCCATCAATTTTTCCTAGATTTACCAACTCTGCAAGTTTCTCGATCCATCCTGCTTTACTTATTTGATAAGGTAGTTCCGAAATTATAAGCGCATTTCTTTTATGCCTTCCTTTCCCTAAATTAATCTCTTCATTTTTAATTACTCCCCTTACCGTTACTGAGCCTCTTCCTCGTAGGTAAACTTCATTCATTGCACTATTGCAAATTAATTCTCCTCCAGTTGGAAAATCAGGTCCTAATATAATTTTCGACAATCTCAAGTCGCTTATTTCTTTGTCGTTTATGAGGGCAATTAAACCATCAACTATTTCACCAAGATTATGCGGGGGGATATTTGTTGCCATACCAACAGCGATTCCTGAGGAACCATTTAATAGTAAAAAGGGTAATTGTGCCGGCAATATGTCTGGTTCTTGTTGTGAACCGTCAAAATTATTTGAGTAACTTACTGTATCAGATCCAATCTCTTGAAGGAAACATTCATGAGCAATTGGCGCCAATCGTGTTTCTGTATATCTCATTGCAGCTGGCGGGTCATTATCAACAGATCCAAAATTCCCATGACCATCAAGAGTTGGATATTTTGTAGAAAAATCTTGAACCAATCTAACCAGTGCCTCGTAGACCGCTTGATCCCCATGAGGATGATATTTCCCTAGTACATCGCCCACAACTCTCGCACATTTTCTGAATGGTCTATCTGGAGTAAGTCCTAATTCATGCATTGCGAAAAGAATTCTTCTTTGAACTGGTTTCAGTCCATCTCTCGCATCAGGTAAAGCACGTCCTATTATCACGCTCATTGCGTATTCCAAATAGGAACGTTGCATTTCTTCCTGCAACGATATAGAAGTGAATTTTTCCTTAGTCATTTAATAGGAAATTTATAGAAAGCTTTCATAAACTAAATTAAGATTAATAGGTAAATAAATATTTACCAGTATTAATAGTTGGGGAATTTATTTAATTTTTGTTTTTGCAACTAATATTTCTTTTTTAATTTGAGGATTTTCAAAAAGTTTTTCAGTAGAAATTTGTAGTTTTTCTCCCCAAAGCTGTTCTTTTCTATAATTAAAGTCAACATAATTTGGGTCTTTTTTTAAAGCTTTTTTTGCTAAAACTATTGCTTTATTAATGTCCTTATTTTTTAAGCATGAAGCAAGTGCTAATAGTGGTTCTGCGTTTTCCTCAAGTTCTATAGCCTTTTTAAAAGAGATAATAGAAAGATTAATTTTATTTAGTTCAAAATATGCTAAGCCTTGGTTGTTAATTGCTTGCCAAAAATCTTTTTTAATTTTTATTGCTTTATCAAATTCCTCTATGGCTTTTTCATAATTTTTTTCCATTAAATAAATATTTCCTAATTGAAAAATTGCTTTAAAGTTTTTAGGAAGGATTTTAATTCCTGATAGTAAAGAAATTTCTGCTTTTTTTATTTTTGATTGTTTTAAATATATAGTACTTTTTGCAAAATATATTTCACCCATTTTGGGGTTTATCTTCTGAGCATTATCTAGTGAAATCAATGCATCATCATATAATTTGTTGGCAATTTGTGTTTCAGCTAAAATAGACCATAAGGTTTCATTTGTATTATTCATTTTTATAGCTAATTTTGCCAAATTGAGACTGTCTTTGATTTGTCCAAAATAAAGTATTTGATAAGCTTTTTTTCCAATTGATAAACCGTGTTTTTGTAAGCTCTTTGTTTCTGGGAAATAATAATATGGTATTAAAGCTTTTAAACTTTCGGCGATAAAAATATGGCTACTAATTACTGAAAAAAATAATATTTTTAAAAGAGACTTTTTCATATTTTTATCTATTTTTTAGCATTGCTTTTATATTTCTTTTCCACATCCATGGTTTTATTCTATTTAATGTAGATCCTTGAAGATTTTTTTTCCATTTTTTTTCATCCCAACTTAATGATTTAATATTTAGATTTTTAACCCATGATTTTGGATAAGCTTCAATGTTTTTATTGAAAGGCACTGTTTTATTCCAAGGACAAACATCTTGGCAAATATCACAACCTGCAATCCATCCATTCAAATGTTTTTCGACATGTTTTGGAAAAGTTTCATTTCTATTTTCTATAGTATGGTAAGCAATACATAGTTCAGAATTAATAACAAAAGGTTCTGTTATTGCATTTGTTGGACATTCTTCAATACATTTGTCACATATTCCACATAGAGATTGGGATAAATTATCAGGTGCAAAATCTTCTGAAAGAATCAAAAAACCTAAGGTTAGCCATGAACCAAAGTCTTTATTGATAAGATTACTATTTTTGCCTATCCATCCAATGCCTGATTCTTCTGCCCATGCTTTTTCCAGAAGAGGAGATGTGTCAACGCAAATTTTCCACTTGCAATTTGGAACTTCATTATTAATCCATTTACCTATTTTTTTCAACTTCTTATTAATAAGTTTGTGATAATCTTCCCCCTGGCCGAATTTTCCAATTTTGAATTGTGCTCTTTCTTTGTGTTCTTCGCTTAAATAATTAAAACCTACAGTTAAAACACTTTTCGCTCCATTTAAGAGAGATTCTATACTTTGTCTTTTTTCGGCTTCCATCCATTTCATTTCAGAATGATAATTATTTGCTAACCATCTTTCTAATGCTTTAGTTCTTAGTTTTAGGCGAGAACTTCCTGGTATTGATGCTATTCCAGATACGGCAAAACCTTCGAATATTGCTCTTTTTTTTAGCTTATCACTGAATTCTTTTTTATTTTGAATCATATTTCCCATATTTATATTATGAATTAGATTAAAATAAATGGTGTTTTAAACTAAGAAACTAATAAATTATTTTAATTTATTAAAAATAAATATATCCCTATCAAGGAAAACTAGCTAAATTGTTAGTAAAATGAATAAAAATAGGAACTTTAATTTTGGTTGAATCTACTCAAAGTCAAGATTCGAACCTAGGAACTAGGCTCCAACAAGATTTAAAAAATGATCTGATAGCAGGGTTGTTAGTCGTTATTCCATTGGCAACCACTATTTGGCTTTCTTCTATAGTTAGTAAATTTGTTCTTACATTAGTTACTTCAGTCCCTAAACAATTAAATCCATTTATTACATTAAATCCTTTATTACAAGATTTAATTAATTTAACCTTAGGTTTAACAGTACCTTTATTGGCAATTTTGCTTATTGGTTTGATGGCGAGAAATTTTGTTGGGAGGTGGTTGTTAGAATTTGGAGAAGGTACTTTATCAAAGATTCCAGTTGCAGGAGCAGTTTATAAAACTCTTAAACAATTACTTGAAACTTTCTTAAGTAATAAATCCAATAGATTTAGAAGAGTTGTTTTAGTAGAGTATCCACGAGAAGGTTTATTTAGTGTTGGCTTTGTAACTGGGGATGTTGGCCCATCACTTCAATCAGAATTAGATGAGAAATTATTAAGTGTTTTTATACCTACTGCACCTAACCCAACGACAGGTTGGTATACATTAGTTCCTGAATCGTCTGTTAAAGATCTTGCTATTTCAGTAGAAGATGCTTTTAGAACAATTATTTCTGTTGGTATTGTTAATCCTGATGAAAAAGATAACTCTTCAAATCCTTCTTTTTCGAAATTATTATCCCAACTAAGAGCTTCCACAAATACTTCATCTACGTAATTGATGCATAACAGGTCGCTAGCACGAGAATTGTCTTTACTTTCATTAGGTCTTATTAAGGATACGGGAGATTTAGAATTAAATAAAATTCAGATTGATGAAATTTTTGAATCTGCTTTAGATTCTTTAATAAACTACTGTAGAGATGAATTAGATAACTGCGAAGCAGATTTAGAAAATGTATCGCAACACATTTTAGATAGTGAATTAAAGGAAGGTAGTAATTCTTCTTTTGCAAATGTTCGAGATGAACTCAAAAAAGCTTTTTATAAAATGGAATCAGTATTGAACTCACTTTCAGTTACTTTAGATTTTCCAAAATTGATTGTATCAAGTAATCAAAATGACATTAGAGAAGATGTAAATCATAGAATTTTAATTATAATTAACAACTTAAAATCTATAGATTCTGAAATTGACCAAGTAATGGATGGATGGAGATTAAAAAGATTGCCTAGGGTTGATCGTGATATTTTACGCTTAGCTTATGTTGATATTAATTTTTTAGATACTCCTGTTGCAGTTGCGTGTGATGAGGCTGTTAATCTAGCAAATAAATATTGTGACACACAAGGTAGAAAAATGATAAATGGGGTTTTAAGGAGATTGCAAAGAGTTAAGGTGAAGTAATTATTTGATATAAATCAATAATTTTTTATAATTTAATTAAATACGATTTAAAAATATTTATGACTAATAATGAATCTGATAGTTCTCGTGAATGGGCTTCGCAAGCTTATGCTTTGTTAAAACAAAAACAAGAATTAAAAAAACAAGAATTAAACAAACAAGAAGAAGAACTAAAAGCTGAACAACTAAAAGCAGAGGAATTAAAGGTAGCAGTTAATAAAAAGAATTTGTCTAATTTACAAGATGATGTAGAAGTTAAATTAGGAGAATTTGATGATGATTTCACTTGGTCAGCAATGGTCTTGGCTGCGCAGGGAAAAAAAGTAAATGAAATATCAATTGATGAAATAGATTGGTTGAGTAAGTTAAGAAAAGGATTAGAAGAAACAAGAAAAGGTTTTGTATCAGAATTATTAGATAAATTAGGAGATGATCCACTTACTCCAGAATCTCTAGATGATTTAGAAACGCTATTAATAAGAGCAGATGTTGGTATTGATTCAACAGATAAAGTAATTAATAAACTTAGGAAAAAATTAAATGAAGAAGTTGTTGGAGGAGAAGAAGGAATAAAATTTTTAAAAGATGAATTACGAGCAATCATTGAAAAACCAATACAAAATTCTGGAACAAATATTCTTGTTCCACAGAAAGGGAAGTTGAATGTTTGGCTAATAGTAGGAGTAAATGGGGTTGGCAAAACAACAACTTTGGGGAAACTTGCTTATTTGTCATCAAAAAGTAACTATAAAACTTTAATAGCAGCAGCAGATACTTTCAGAGCAGCAGCTGTAGAACAACTTCAGGTATGGGGTGATAGAAGCAAAGTGGATGTTATTTCGAATCAATCAAAGAATGCAGATCCAGCAGCAGTCGTTTTTGACGCTATTAACGCAGCAAATAAGCGTAAAAGTGACCTATTACTTGTAGATACCGCAGGAAGACTCCAAAATAAAAATAATCTAATGGATGAATTATCAAAAATAAAGAAAATTATTGACAAAAAAGTTCCAGATGCAATTATTGAATCTTTATTAGTTTTAGATGCCAGTCAAGGACAAAATGGATTAAAGCAGGCAAAAAGCTTTGCAAAATCTGCAAATTTAAGTGGTGCAATTATTACTAAATTAGATGGTACTTCAAGAGGTGGGGTTTCTCTTGCTGTTTCTGCAGAAGTCAATCTGCCAATAAGATTTATCGGTGCTGGAGAGGGTATTAAAGATTTAAGACCTTTCAATAGCTTTGAGTTTGTTGAGGCTTTGCTTGCTGATAGATAAAAATTTAATTAATTTTTTTTAAAAACGTATTTTTAGTGTTAAAACATACCTATAACTTATATTTGTTTTGTCTAAAAACCAAAAAGAACAATTATTGTCTAATGACATAATTCAGGAATTTTTAGAAAAGGATAGTAAAATTCCTCTTGATGAGAATGATAAATTTATAGAAACAGTATCTTCATTATCCTATTATTTAAAATCTTTTTCAAATATTAAAAGATTTCTGGATTATATTTCTTTAATTTTAAAACACACTTTTAAGCAACAATTAAGTATTGTTATTCCTTTGAATGAAAAGGGAGAAATATGGAAAGAAAATATTAAGTTTGCTGGGGCAACAAAAAACTTAAAAATGGATGGTGAAATTAAAAGTTATTTTAATAATTTTGATTTTTTTAAAAACTTTACACTAAAAGAAGGAACTTCTTTTGAAAAAGTTTTAAATAGTAAATTTAAAGATTATGTAATTAAGTCTTATAAAGTTTTGTCCCGGGGAAAATGTAGAGGATTTTTATATACCTTTAAAAAAAATACTTCAAATGATTCTTTAAAATATGAGCTAAATTTAAACTTTATTATTAGTTGTTTGGCAATTGGTTTAGAAAATTATTCGTTAATTAAAATAAAAAAGAAGCATGAAAACGTAGCTAGAGAAATTTCTATTGGAGCAGAAATTCAATCGCAACTTTTACCCGATTTTTGTCCAATTATTTATGGTGTGGATTTAGCTGCGCACTGTAGACCAGCTCTTCAATTAGGAGGAGATTATTACGATTTCATGTCTTTGAAAACAAATATTTCTGAAAAGAGGCGGGAAAAGGCAAGGTGGGCTTTAGTGATTGGAGACGTTATGGGGAAGGGCCTTCCTGCAGGACTTTTGATGACCATGTTAAGGGGAATGCTAAGAGCAGAGGTTTTGACTGGGTTGCCTCCAGATAGAATATTACATGATTTAAATCAGTTAGCTATTTATGATTTGGATCAATCGCATAGATTTATAACTTTATTTTATTCTGATTATGACCCTAGAACAAAAAAATTGAGGTATGCAAACGCTGCACATAATCCTCCTTTGTTTTGGAAAAGCTCTGAGCAAAGAATTATAAAATTAGATTCAGAAGGTTTTGTTCTTGGTTTGCAAAACGATGCTGAATATCAATGTGGTCAAATACAACTTAATAAAAAGGATGCAATTCTTTACTATACAGATGGAGTAACTGACACTTCTAATGCTTTAGGCCAAAGATTTGATGAAGAACGTTTAATTAAATCCTTTTCAAAACTATGTCAGCAATCACTTAAATCACAAGATATTTTAAATAAGATTTATAAGATATTAGACGAGTTTACTGGTAAAAATAGACAATTGGAAGATGATGCTTCTATCGTAGTCTTTCAGTTAGATTAGATTTTTTGTCACATATATAAAATAATGCTTTATTAGAAGTAACTAAAGTTTAATTCATATGTCCAAAGTTTGGAGTAATAGGTTTGATGGTAGTCTGAATCCTTTTATTGAAGAGTTTAATGCTTCAATAAGTTTTGATAAAACACTAATTTTAGAAGATATAGTGTGTTCTATCGCTCACGCAAAAATGCTTAGAAAAACTAAGGTTTTGTCCACTGATGAGTCTTTAAAAATTATCGAGGGTTTAGAAACTATAAAAGAAGATTTTATTGAAGGCAAATTTTGCCCCGGCCCCCCATCTGAGGATATTCATTATTGTATTGAAGAAAAACTAATTAATTTAATTGGTGAAACTGGGAAAAAATTACATACTGGTAGAAGTAGAAATGATCAGGTAGCAACAGATATTAGATTATGGTTGAGAAAAAAAATTGATAATATTGATAATTTATTGGACGAATTGCAAAATTCTTTATTTTCGATTGCTGAATCAAATATTTATACATTAATACCTGGTTATACCCATATGCAAAGAGCGCAACCTCTATCTCTTGCCCATCATCTTTTGGCGTATCTTGAAATGTTTCAAAGAGACCGTGAAAGGCTTAAAGAAGTTAGAGCTAGGGTAAATATTTCGCCCTTAGGCGCAGCAGCTTTAGCAGGTACTAAAATTAAAATAGATAGATATTTTACTGCTGAAGAATTAGGATTTGAAAATATTTATAGAAATAGTATTGATGCCGTAAGTGACAGGGATTTTTGTATTGAATTTGCTTCAAGTTCTGCTTTAATAATGTCTCATTTGAGTAGAATTTCCGAAGAAATAATTTTGTGGGTTACTGATGAGTTTTCTTTTGCCAAATTAACTGATAAGTGTGCGACTGGAAGTAGCTTAATGCCTCAGAAGAAGAATCCAGATGTCCCTGAATTAATAAGGGGTAAAACGGGTCGGGTTTATGGCCATCTTCAATCTTTACTAACAATGATAAAGGGAGTACCTCTCTCTTATAATAAAGACTTCCAAGAGGATAAAGAGCCAATTTTTGACACAGTAGATACTATTTCTTCTTGCCTAAAAGCTATGACAATTTTATTAAATGAAGGAATAGAGTTTAATGTTGAAAAGTTAATGGATTCTGTTCATAACGATTTTTCTAATGCAACTGATTTGGCAGATTATCTAGTATTTAAGAAGGTTCCTTTCAGAGAGGCATATCAAGTGGTTGGAGATATTGTGAAGTATTGTTTAAGAAAAAATATATTATTTAAAGATTTAAAATTAGAAGAATTTCAAACATTTCATAATGAATTTAAAGAAGATATTTTTGAAAATCTTAATCCTATGAACGTAGTCAAGTCCAGAAATAGTTTAGGTGGAACAGGATTTGATCAAGTCAAACTTGAATTAAATAGTTGGAAGAAAAAATTATTCACCTAAATCTCAAGTAATTTTCTACAACAAGGTATGTATTTAAGTAAGATAATATAGTAGTGTATATAAGCTACTTAATCGGTAGTTTTTATCTTGGTTATTATTTTAAAGTTGAGTTTCAAGTGAGTATTTTTGTTGGCAATTTGCCTTTCCGCGCAGAGCGAGAAGACATCTTAGAATTATTTACACCTTACGGTGAAGTTATGAATTGTTCTCTTCCCTTAGAAAGAGATACAGGTAGGAAAAGAGGGTTTGCTTTTGTCGAAATGGCAGATGAAGCACTTGAGACATCAGCTATTGATGGTCTTCAAGGAACTGAGCTTATGGGAAGGCCTTTAAGAATCAATAAAGCCGAGCCAAGAGGCGGTGGCGGCGGTCCTCGTAGAGGCGGCGGCGGCGGTAGAGGCGGTTACGGCGGCGGTTACGGCGGTGGCGGTAATGGCGGCGGTTACGGCGGTGGCGGTAATGGCGGCGGTAATTATTCTGAACCTGCTTCTTCTTACGTTAATAAATCTTCCGGAGCAGAAGGTTGGGAAGACAGAAGTTATGGAACTTCTTCTGAAAATTCTGACTTTGAAAATGGCAGAAGTAGAAGAAAAAGAAGTGTTACAAGCAACTCTGAAATATCTCAAGAAGGAAATTAGAAACCCATTTTTTGTAACTCTGAAGCATGCTTGCTTAAGAAATCAATACTTAATTCTTGTTTAATCGATTTAGTAGAAATTTCATTTCTCCAAACCTTTGCGTTCGGGATACCTTCCACAAGATTTATAAGATGTTTACATACATCCCAAGTTTTGCCTCCATTTTTTAAATGTTTTTCAATGTAAGGAACTAATGAAAGTATAATTTCTGAAGCTTTTTTGCTTTTAAAACTTTCTCCATAGATTTTTTGATCAATTTCAGACCACCTTAAGGGATATTTATAAGCTGATCTTCCTATCATTACACCATCTAAATCATTCAGTGCTTTTAGGCATTGATCAATATTCGTAAATCCTCCATTTATCTCTATAATTAGTTTTGGATTATTTTTCTTTAATTTCTGAACTACATCATATTTAAGTGGCGGTATTGTTCTATTTTGCTTTGGATTTAGGCCTTTAAGTATTGCCTTTCTTGCATGAACAGTAAATCTGTCTGCTCCAGCATTTGCAACTTCTTTTACGAAACTATCTAATTTATCAAAACTATCTTCTTCATCAACGCCAATTCTATGTTTGATAGTAACGGGGATACTACAATTATTCTTTAGGGATTCAATACATTTTGCTACTTTGGTAGGTTCTTTCATAAGTGAAGCGCCAAAGTTTCCGGAACATACTCTTGGGCTTGGACATCCTACATTGAAGTTAATTTCATCATATCCCCAATCTTGAGCCATTTTTGCTGCCTCTTCAAGCATTGTTGGGTTGTCCCCTCCAAATTGAATTGACAATGGGTGTTCTTCTGAATTGAAGTCCAAAAACCGTTCTTTTTTGTCTGTATAAATTAAACTCTGAGCTACTATCATCTCAGTATATAGGAGAGCTTTACAGCTTATTTTTCTAATTATCATCCTAAAGTGTTTGTCTGTACAATCCATCATTGGAGCAACACTTATTTTATGTAGATTGTTTATAGTATTAATCTGGTATCTTTTCATTAAATTATATTTGATACATTTGAAAATATGAATCAATTTTTATCTAGAAGATCATTTATCTTAATCCCTATCATGTCAATTTTGAAATTTATTCTTAAACCAAAGAAAGTATTAGCTGCTTCTGATGAAGACTTGAATTTATCAAAAGAGGAGTGGAAAAACAAACTTAGTCCAGAATCTTATTATATTTTGCGTGAGGAGGGTACCGAAAGAGCATTTAGTAGTAAGCTAAACAATGAGAAGAGGAAAGGTGTTTTTTATTGTGCAGGCTGTAATCAGCCTCTTTTTACTTCTGATACTAAATTTGATAGTGGTACTGGTTGGCCTAGCTTCTGGGATTCAATTCAAGGTTCTATTGAAACGAAAGTAGATTTTAAATTAATTGTTCCAAGAACAGAATATCACTGCTCAAGATGCGGCGGACATCAAGGTCATGTTTTTAATGATGGTCCTTTGCCAACAGGCAAAAGATATTGTAATAACGGTCTTGCTTTGAAGTTTATAGCCGAATAACTAATTAGTGCGGCCTTCCGCAACTTGTTTTGTGCGTCAATTTAATTCACAATAGTCTTAATAAAGTTTTAGGGTAATGATTGAAAAACAATCAGATAATTTAGACAATCTAGCAGGGAATGTTTCTGAAGAGGTTAATAAAAATGAGGATTCTTCTATAATTGAAAACCAAACCAGCGAAGATAAACAGTCATCTGAGGTAGATGATGATAATCTTTATGCTGAAGATTTAAAAAATACAATAACTAATAATGACGCAAGATTAGAACAACTAGAAAAAGAGCATGAAACGTTAAAAAGTCAGTATGTAAGAATTGCTGCCGATTTCGATAACTTTAGAAAAAGACAGTCTCGAGATCAAGATGATTTAAAAGTTCAACTTGTTTCCAAAGCTTTAAAAGCAATATTGCCCATTGTTGATAATTTTGAAAGAGCAAGACAACAACTAAAACCTGAAAGTGAGGAGGCTCAAACATTGCACAGAAGTTATCAAGGACTATATAAACAATTAGTGGAAGTGTTAAAACAACAAGGAGTTTCTCCAATGCGGGTAGTTGCACAACAATTTGATCCTAAGTTACATGAAGCGGTTTTAAGAGAACCAAGTCAGGAGTTTCATGAGGACATAATTACTGAAGAATTACAGCGTGGATATCATTTAGAAGGTAAGGTGTTAAGACATGCATTAGTTAAAGTTTCAATGGGTCCTGGTCAAGAAAATTCACAAGAGCCTGAAGAAAAGGATAAAGTTGAAGAAGATATTAATTCAGAGAATCCTATCTCTGAAGAAAATTAAATCCTTTTTATGAATAGTTGAGTATTATTTAATGGCCGACTTTTATCAAATACTTGGCGTTTCAAGAGATGCTGATGCTAATACTTTAAAGAGCGCTTATAGAAAGTTAGCAAGACAATATCATCCTGATGTTAATAAAGATCCAAGTGCTGAAGATAAATTCAAAGAGATAGGTAAGGCTTATGAGGCATTAGCAGACCCCGAAACTAGAGCCAGATACGATCAGTTTGGAGAGGCTGGAATAGGGGGAGCAGCTGGCATGCCGGATATGGGTGATATGGGTGGTTTTGGAGACTTGTTTGAAACTTTTTTTAATGGCTTTGGTGGACAATCTTCACAAGGTAGCAGATCACAAAGAAGAGGACCACAACAAGGTGATGACTTAAGGTATGACTTAAATATTGATTTTAAAGATGCTATTTTTGGACAACAAAGAGAAATAAATATACCTCATTTAGAAACTTGTGAAGTATGTAGAGGCACTGGAGCAAAAAAAGGTACAGGTCCAACAACTTGCACAACATGTGGCGGAAGTGGACAGGTTAGAAGGGCCACAAGAACTCCATTTGGTAATTTTACCCAAGTAGCAGAATGCCCAACTTGTAATGGGGTTGGACAAATGATTTCAGATCCATGTTCAAGTTGTGGTGGTAATGGTGTTAAACAAGTTAGAAAAAAATTACGTATAAATATCCCTGCAGGAGTTGATACAGGAACTAAATTGAGAGTTTCTGGAGAGGGCAATGTCGGTTTAAAAGGTGGCCCACCTGGAGATCTTTATGTTTTTATTAAAGTAAAAAATGACCCAAATTTAAAAAGAGAAGGTATTAATATTTATTCTGAAATATCAGTAAGTTATCTGCAAGCTATTCTTGGAGATAATGTTGATATAATTACAGTTGATGGGAAAGTTAACTTAAAAATCCCAAGCGGGACCCAGCCAAATAGCACTTTATCATTAGAGAATAAAGGTGTGCCTCGATTGGGTAATCCAGTTGCAAGAGGCAATCATCAGGTTTTAGTAAAAGTTAAACTTCCAACTCGAATCACAGAAGATGAAAGAAATCTTCTTGAGAATTTAGCTTCAAAATATTCTGATCAAAACTCTAATTCTAATAGTGGATTGTTTAGTAAATTCTTTGGAAAGGAATCTTGAAGGAAGTTTCGAAGGTATTGGATTTAGAATCGATTCCTTGTCCTTTGAATGTCGTCAAATGTAAATTAGCATTAGAGAAATTATCC
>QCSC01000032.1 GCA_003211655.1 Prochlorococcus sp. AG-469-F22
TAAGGAAATATTGAGAGCCTACATTTTTGAACCCTTTCGATTTAGTAGTAGTTGGTGGTGGCGCAGCAGGTTTCATGACGGCAGTAACAGCTGCCGAAAATGGTGTTAAAAGAATAATAATTCTTGAAGGTTCCTCAAAACTTATGGAGAAAGTAAGAATAAGTGGAGGAGGTAGATGCAATGTAACTAATGCATCATGGATACCGAGTGAGTTAGCAGAAAATTATCCTCGAGGTGGTATTAAGCTTTTGGAATCATTTAATCGTTTTGCCGCTGGAGATGTATTTGATTGGTTTGAGGAAAGAGGATTAAATTTAAAGATTGAAGCTGATAATAGAGTATTTCCAGTATCTGATTCATCTTTAGATGTAATAAGTTGCTTAAAAAAAAATGCAATAAATAAAGGGGTAGAGATATCAACTAAATTTTTTGTTAAAGAAATTTTAAAAACTTCAGATAACCTTTTTACTATTTTTAATAGTGAAAAAATTTCGATAATTGCAAAAAATATTATTCTCTCTACTGGAGGTCATCCTAGTGGACATAAATTAGCTAAAAATTTTGGCCACAGCATAATAAGACCTGTTCCGTCCCTTTTTACTTTCTCCACAAAAGAAACAAAATTGAATGAGTGTAGTGGTGTCTCTATTAAAAATATAGATATTGAAATTCAAGTAAATAACAAATCTTTCAAAAATAGAGGAGATTTACTTATAACTCATTGGGGATTTAGCGGCCCTGCTGTCCTAAAGCTCTCTTCGATAGCTGCGAGAGAATTGTTTGACCAAAAGTATAAATTTAATTTAATAATTAGATGGTCAAACCTTGAATATAAAGAGTTAAAAGAAAAAATTGATAACCTAAAATTTAATAATGGAAAATTAAACTTAATTAATTTAAGACCTCTACCTTTGTTAACAAAGAGGTTGTGGGTTTTCTTATTAAATAAAATGGAAATTAATAAAGATAAGAAGTGGTCAGATCTTCTTGCAAATGAAAGAGAGAAAATGATAAATAACCTATTGAAAGATAAATATATTATTTCTAATAAAGGCCCCTTTGGAGAGGAATTTGTCACCTCTGGAGGTGTCTCAATCAATGAAGTTAATTTTAAAAGTATGGAAAGTTTAATATGTCCAGGTTTATTTTTTTCTGGTGAAGTCCTAGATGTTGATGGAATCACTGGGGGGTTCAATTTTCAACATTGTTGGACGAGCGGATGGCTTGCAGGACAGTCAGTCTCAAAGTTATGTGGCAAAGTAACAAATTAATAAGTTTATCTTCTTTTTATTAAGTATTTATCGATAAAAGTTTTTTAAACGGAGATTAATTTTAAAGTTTAAAAACTCAAAAAGAATGATGCAAAATCTAATTCCTAAAAAGGAAGAAGAAGAAAGAAGGTTAAAAGCATTAGCTGAATATAGAATATTGGGGACTAAACCAGAATCCTGTTATGACGATATTACAAAAATAGCAGCTTCAACATGTAATGTTCCGATATCTTTAATGACCTTAGTTGATAAAGATAAGCAATGGTTTAAGTCAAAAGTAGGCCTCGAAATTAATGAAACAAAAAGGGATTGGTCTTTTTGTACCCATGCTATTCAAGAAAATAGCCCATTAATTATTCAGGATGCTTTTCAGGATGAAAGATTTATCAATAATCCCTTGGTAACTGGTGATCCTAAAATAAGGTTTTATGCTGGGTTTCCTCTTAAAAATAGAGATGGTAATAAACTTGGAACTTTATGTGTTATCGATCGGAAACCAGGTAATCTTTCTCCAAAACAATTCAATGTAATGGAATTATTATCTAAGCAAATAGTTTCTTTTTTGGAGTTAAGAAAGAAATCTCTCAATTTATTAGAGGCTTTATCTAATTTACATAAACAGGAGGGTATATTATCAGTCTGTTCATATTGCAGAGAAGTCAAAAATAATGATGGTGATTGGATGCATTTAGAAAAATATCTATCGAAAATAAGTGATATTAGATTTAGTCATGGTGTTTGTGATGTTTGTATGGAAAAACATTTCCCAGATGTGGTTGAGGTCTGGAATAAAAAAGATTCTTTTCAGGAGGGACAAAAAAGGTTCCTGAAATCCTAAAATCTAAAAATTATTTTTTTACTAATGGCATTTTTGGACGAATATATATTTAAATAGCTAGTATTGTATAAATTTAGACTTGCAAATGTTACTAGGGACTTTATTTACGGGTGAAATAGCTAAAAGTGCATTAGTTGCTTATATCCATTACCTGGGAATCATACTTTGTTTTGGATCTCTTTTATTTGAAAGGCTGACTTTAAAAGTTGATCTTAATAGAAGCCAAACTATTTCAATGGTTGTTGCCGATGTTATTTATGGCTTAGCTGGGGTTGCAATATTGGTTACTGGAATTTTACGGGTTAAATATTTTGGACAAGGAGGTGATTTTTATACAGAAAATCCAATTTTTTGGATTAAAGTCTCTCTATATATTTTGGTTGGATTATTATCTTTATACCCAACAACAACTTATATTTTGTGGGCGATGCCATTGAGTAAAAATAAATTACCCGAGATCTCAGAAAAACTTGTAAAAAGATTTAGATTTATTATTACAACTGAATTAGTAGGTTTTGCAACTATCCCTCTTTTCGCGACTTTAATGGCGAGAGGCGTGGGTCTAGGTTGAAAAAATCTTTATGGAAAGAAGTTGTTTAATAAGTACAAATAAACAATATAGATGGAGTTTAAGTTTTAGAATAAATAAATCAAAAAAAGAGATAATTTTCATAGGTTTAAATCCATCCCTTTCAGATTTAAATTATATTGATAATACAACGAGGAAAATAATCAAAATCTGCAAAAACTATAATTATGGAAATATTAGAATAATAAATCTATTCGCTTTAATTTCCAAAACCCCTGATAAATTATTCACCCATAAGAAACCTGTTGGCTATTTAAACAATAAGTTTATAAATAAAAGTTTAAAATACTGGTCTGAAAATAAAAATTGTCATTTGTGGTTGGGCTGGGGCAACAAAGGGATCTTTCTAAATAGAAATTACAAAATTTCTAAAAAAATAATGAATTTTTATTCAATAAAAAAAGATAATTTTGTTAATCCTTTAGGTCCGCTTTTTATAAAAAA
Source organism: Prochlorococcus sp. AG-469-F22 (assembly GCA_003211655.1). GTDB lineage: Bacteria > Cyanobacteriota > Cyanobacteriia > PCC-6307 > Cyanobiaceae > Prochlorococcus_A. The sequence continues at coordinate 3,143 of QCSC01000032.1, forward strand.
AACAAAAAAACAAAATCCTATACACCCTTTATATTGCCCTAATAATTCAGTACTTCAATCAGAATCTTCATTAAATTTCTCGTGATGTAATAAGAGCTAATGCTATTCTTTTAAAAATATGTTAACTTTTAGGAAAATATAAATTATGAGATGAAAATCTCTAAACAATTACAAAAGCTAAAGAATTTAAATGTTAAAGCAGAAAACTGTTTAACAAGAGATGAGGCAAAAAAAATTATTAGTAAAGCAACCAAGGCACAAAGTAAAATAACTTTCTAAATATAATTTTTCTAATTTTCATTTCTCTCAACTCCTATAATTGGACTCCTTCCAAAAGATAAATAAAAGTTTTATAAATTTTTCATAAATAATTAGATGGCTTTAAATATTCTCAAGTTCAGAAAATCTAATGAAAGATTTAAATCAAATAGAGAATGGCTTGATTCAAAACACTCATTTTCTTTTGCAGAACACAGGGATCCAATCTGGGATAATTTTGGGAAAATTAGAGTAATTAATGAAGATATAATTTCTCCTAATTCAGGATTTAATACTCACTCTCATTCGAATATGGAGATAGTCACAATAGTTATAAAAGGAGAGATTACACATAGAGATTCATTAAATAATTTAGGAATAATTCATGAAGATGAAGTGCAGGTTATGTCTGCAGGAACAGGTATTACTCATAGTGAAAAAAATGAAAAAAATACAGACTGCAAATTATTTCAGATATGGATATATCCGGATATTCAAGATCTCACGCCTTCATATAATCAAATTTTGATTAAGAATACTTCTGGGAATAATCTGATTATTGATTCTTTAAAAAAAAACAAATGTCCGCTTTTTATAAATCAAGATATAACTATATGGCGATGTAGATATAACCTTTTAAACAAAAAATATTTACCTTCAGAAGTAGAAAAATTTAATTGGATTCAAATAATAGAGGGTGAATTGTTAGTAAGAGATAAAAATAATAAATCAAGTAAAAAGATTTCTTCTGGTGACGGTTTGGGATTTGAGATTTCTGATTTCAGCGATATAGATATTCAATCAGATAGCTACGTCGATATGCTTTTATTCTCTATGCCAAAACTATAATATTTAGTCTAAAGAGTCTTTTTTGAATGCGTTTAGTGCTTGTAATGCCATATTTAGATGAACTTCCATAGCACCCAACGCAATTAAGGAATTAGAAGATTTATTTTTTAATAAGTTTTTATTTCGCTTAGAAATTGTCTTAATAACATCTTTAGTTACGATTTCCCAATTATTTATTAATTCATCAAATTCTTGTTTTTCTAAGCTTTCAGTATTTTTTTTATCATCAGAGGCATTAAGATCTTTTTGTGCATTTAGCATCAAATAAGTTAATTTTTTATGACTTATTGCTTGAGGTAAATTGTTAGATTCACTCATGTTTCTTTCGAATTATTATTTAAAATTTAACTAAATAAGAGTAAATTTGCTAGTAGTGGATTGGTTGTAATGACCGACCTGGAATTAGTCCAACTAAATTTTTAATGAGCGAAAAAATTTATATTGAATTTTTCATGGATTAATTTTTTAAAAATATCTCCTCTTTGTTCATAGTCTCTAAATTGATCAAAACTCGAACATGAAGGAGAAAATAATAAAGTTTCAGCTTGATTATTTTTTATATAAGAATAGGCGTAGTTGATTACTTCTGAAAGATCATTAAAAGTTAAAATATCATTCTTAAATCCGCCCTCAAGGATCAATTTTTTTAAGGTTTGCGAGCTTTCGCCAAAAAGAAATACAGCTTTTGCTTTTTTATTAATAATCTTTACCCACTCAATAGAATCGCCATTTTTTAACCTACCCCCAGAAATTATTATGGGGGAACCTTTAATTGCATTTATACCTGCTACGGAAGAGTCAAAATTGGTAGCCTTGCTATCATTAATTATTTCGAGTTCATCATGTTGGAATATTGTCTCCATTCTATGGGGAAGTTGTTCATAGCTAAGTAAAGCATTCTTTATACTCTCAGGGGATAATCCAATTTTCCTTGCAGCTGCTACAGCTAGTAATAGATTTTGAGTGTTATGATTACCTTTCAATTTAAAATTCTTTAAACTCAGTAATTTTTCCTTTCTCTCTACAATAAAGTGTTCATTATTTATCCAATAATCACAGTGATCTGAATCTGATTCTTTAGAATTAGTAGTTATCCATATTCCATTTAAAAGTGATTTGAAATTTTCTTTTAAATATTTATCGTCGTAATTATAAATTCTAAATTCTGATTGTTTTAGTAAGCTATTTTTTATCTTGAAATAATTATCAAGTGTTTTGTGACGGTCAAGATGATCGGGAGTAAATGTTGTCCAAATTCCAATTTTAGGTTTAATGCAATGTGTCGCTATTTCTATTTGAAAACTGCTTAATTCAGCGACTATCCAATCAATATTTTTGCTTTCTGTTGAGTAAGCAATTTCGCATAATGGAGTCCCAATATTGCCTGCAAATGGGGCTAATAAATTATTTTCTCTTAGTATATGACTTAATAAGTGAGTAACTGTGGTTTTCCCGTTAGTACCCGTAATCCCAATCCAATTTATATTCTTTAAGCTTTCCCATGCAATATTTATTTCCCCTATTACAACGATTCCTCGTTCTTTAAGTTTGATTATTGTTTTATGGTCAAAGGGTATAGCTGGACTTACAACAATAGACTCAATTTGTTTAAGACATGTAGAGAACTCATCAAATAAAAATTGTTTATTTAAACAAACAGATATATCGAGTTTTTCTAGTATCTCCTTTGTTTCTAAAAGTTCTTTATTTTCTTTACTTTCCCAGACAATAACTCTCTTTCCAATACTTCTTAAATACTTTGCTGCCCAAAAACCAGATCTTCCTAACCCAATAACAAAATTTATTTTTTCTTCCTTTTTTGAATTATTTTCAATAGTCATTAAATTTATAATTAAATTGAAGACTAGAAATTAAATGGTCTATGTTTATTATGAAAAATTCTTTAAAAACTAATCTAATTTCTAAATTAAAATTAATAAACGTCTTTTTAATTATTTTTGGATTTAATTTAATAGATATTGAATTGAAAGCTCATCTTAGAGGTTCTTATTCAACTGAAAGTGAAGCCAAAGAAAAAGCTAAAGACCTTGGTTGCTCTGGAACATTTAAAATCAAAGAAATGTGGATGGCTTGTGAAAGTGAAAAAAATCTTCACAAATACCTTAGAAAAAACAAATAATGTTTAAAACTAAAACAAGAAAACTTCACAGAAGTATTACTCTTATAGCAGTAATTCCATTATTGGTAACCGTTCTTAGTGGAAGCTTATATTCTTTATTTCAATATTTTGGATTGGATTTCTTTTGGCTTATGAAAATTCATACAGGAAATTTTTTCTTTATAAATCTGCAACCTCTTTTTACACCTGTTGTAGGTTTATTAACAATATTTGCAATAATTTCTGGTTTATTTTTATTTCCTAGATCTAAAATTAAATACCCAGATTAATTAAATGAAAGAAAATATTACTGAATTATGGTTCTCTTGGTTCTATAAAAATTGGGAGAAAAATGCTCCAGGTAATTTGATTGATAAGGGGTTATCTCCATCACAAATTGCAGAGAGATTTGTAAATGAAAATCATAAAGAATTTTTGGAAATAGCCAATGAATTTGATGAAGATAATTATCAGGCTTTAAATGAATTTATGAAACTTTCAGAAAGTGAATTGCATATTCTGAAATATTTTTTGAAGTTGATAAAACTAAAAAACTCATAAAAAACGACTAAGTATTTCCATACTCTTGTCCCATAGATTTTTCCTTTCTTTCTTATTTAGAGCAAAGGGTGAAGTTGGAGATAATTTTGGATGACCTCTAAAATTGAATTTAGGCCCGTAATGGTCTCCTCCCTTTGCCTCAGGAGAAGTAGCAGCAAGTAATTGAGGTAAAGCGCCCATCTCTGCCGATTGAAAAATTGGACTAAATAGCTCTAAGGAGAAAGTTTCAATTGGACTTGGTGTTGGTTTCTGTGCAGAAAAAAGATTTGTTTTTGCAATACCTGGATGAGCCGCCAAGGATAAAATATTTTTTTTCTCTAGTTTTTCATTTAATTCTAAAGCAAACATTACGTTAGCTAATTTACTGTTAGCGTAAGATTCCCATTTGTTATAGTAATTTTCGGCTTTAAGATTATTCCACCCAACTTTCCCAAAGAACTGAGCCCCTGAAGTTACTGTTACTATTCTAGAGTTTTCTTTCTTTTCGATTAAAGGAAGGAATTTTAGTGTTAAAAGCATATGTGCTAAATGATTGACCGCAAATTGTATTTCAAAACCTTGTTTACTTAATGTTTTTGGTGGGTGCATTATACCTGCATTGTTAATGAGTAAATCTAAATTCTCAAACTCACTTGATATTTTTGATCCAATTTCACTTACATTGTTCAAATCTGAAAGATCTAGTTCTATAGGAGTAAATTTACCTGCAGGATTTAGCGACTTTAATTTGTATATAGCCGCATTAGCCTTTTCTAAACTTCTGCAAGCAAGCAAAACATGTGCATTTTTTTCTGCTAGAGCTTTAGCGGTGTAATAACCAAGACCACTGTTTGCGCCAGTTATAAAAGCTGTTTTCCCATCTAAATTGGGAATATCTGATATGGTCCAATTAGACCTCTTATTCTTAGAGATAGTGGCAGTCATTTTCTAATTCTTCTTAAAAATATTGAAACTTGATTAAAAATTAAGTTTGCTGAATAATTTTTATCGTAAATACTTATGCTAAGGATCGTGAGTACTTAAATAATTACTCTTTTTATAATTAATTAGTTTTTATTGATTAATTTTTAATTGCATATTGCCATTCATTGTATTTTGAAAAATTTGTTTCTCTAAGTAACTGCAATTTTCTGCTATTAATTTTGATGACAATTCCATCAGTTGGGTATTTAGAAAATATTTTTCCATCTAACCATCTTTTTCTAAATAACTCGACTTGGCTTGTGAAATTTGTGAAGTAACTGTGAGGGGTGATAAAGCCACATTTTTTAAGATAGTTAAGGGTTTCATACTGGTTAAGTCTTCCATTAAGTATTTGGAAACAGCAAAAGCTGAAATTTTCTGTAATCCTTTTTTTATTGTTGAGGATTTCGCTTGTAATTTTTTGGGAAAAATAGGGAGTTTCGTTTGGGGCATAAAGCTCACCTCTAACTTGAAAATCTCGTTGGATAGGAAGGCTATTGGGGACATCTTTAATCTTTTCAATTTTGCTTGAGACATCAAATCCTTTTCTTGTAATGGCTTTATCAAACTTGCCATTTATATATTTAATTGCAATAGCGCAACCATCAATTTTTGGTTGAATGCTCAATCTTGTATTTTTTAATAAGCTATTTAAAAACTCTTTATGATTACCTTTAGGTAATGAGGGTAATAATAAATTACTTCTTTGATTAAAATAATCACATTTTGGATCTGTACGAAGTAAGTTTCTTTCAAGTTGATCAAATGCTTTATCAGATATGAGAGCATTTCCTATTCGATATTGTTCATCAAGATATTTAACATTTTTTTCTAATAATGAACCCATAATATTTCTTGGATAATTTTGAAAATATTTTTTAGGAGATTTTTTACTTAAGTCAATGATTTATAGATATAGATTCAAATTTGACTTTAGCAGTAAAAAAATTGCCTTGACTATATATATTTTCCTATGAGGAGTTTACTTGAAAAGTATAAAATGTACTCATTGAAGGTTTAAATTAAATACTTCAATAAAACATTTTTTCAGAAAATTGCTTCAAGGTTTTTAATGATTAAATAAAAAATTAAAAACCTTTATTTAGTTAAGCCCATACAATTAAAAAAAAGTTTTTAGCATATATAAAAATGCCATTAATGTTAGATGCTCAGGAAAAGTGGGACGATTTTTTAGAGAATAAAATCACAAACTACGAAAAACTGCGTAATTTTGATTATGGCCCAACGAATAAAAGCTCCGTTTCAAAATTATCACCTTATATTTCTCATAGGGTTTTATTTGAATACGAATTGCTTGATGAGGTTAAAAAGAAATATCATTCTCAAAAGATTAATAAATTTGTTGAAGAGATTTATTGGAGAATTTATTGGCAAGGTTGGATGGAAAATAGACCAAAGGTGTGGTGTAATTTTATTTCAGAAAAAAATTATGAATATGATTTTGAAACCTATGAAAAAGCAATAAATGGAAACTCAGAATTAGGTTTTTTCAATTCATGGGTTAATGAGTTAAAAACTTATAACTACTTACACAATCATACTCGTATGTGGTTTGCTAGTACTTGGATTTTTAATTTAGGTCTGCCCTGGCAATTAGGCGCAAGTTTTTTCTTTAAACATCTTTATGATGGAGATGCTGCCTCGAATCTTTTGAGTTGGAGATGGGTTGCAGGATTACAAACAAAAGGAAAGCAATATCGTTTTTCCCCTGAAAATCTCAGAAAATTTTCAAATAATAGGTTCAATGTTGAAAAGATTAATAATATGCAAATCTTTCTTGAAGAAAAAATTCAAATCCCACTTGATGATGAGATTTATAAAAGCAATATGGAACCAAAGTCAAAAACCCTTATATTATTTGAAAACGATTTACATGTTTCAACTCTCGAAAATATCTTACGAAATTATAAGAGCGTTTTTATTATCCTACTGGGCAATGCTCAAAGAAAAATAAAATTATCTGAAGCAGTTCTGAGTTTCAAACAACAAATAGTTCTTGAATTCATAAAGCAATTTGATAATGTTACTCAGATTGATCCTCTAAAATTAAAAGAGAAATTGGTCGATATTGATCAGCTAGATATGGTTTATCCTGGTGTTGGTGAAAATAACGATTTTATAAATAGTTTTAAGAAGTTAAATAATAAGGTAATTTTTAATTTAGTAAGAGATCAAGACTTATTTGCATGGAAGTTTGCCAAAAAAGGGTTCTTTAAATTCAAAGAAAATATACCCAAAATTAATCAATATGTTTTTCAAAATTAGTAATGGAAATTTTTGAAAGGTAATAGCTTTTTTAAAACCAAAAAATTTTGAAATACGCATAACACTAAGTATAAATACTTAATTAAAGATCAGTTTTATGGTTTAATCCACGATGAATATTGTGGCTAGTTATTTTTACTTAAGAAATACATCTCATAGTGCTTTCAACAATTCTTACAAAATCATTCAGCAAAGATACAGCTTTATTAATCCTAAGAGTAATTACTGGTACAGTTTTAATTCATCATGGATTTGAAAAGCTAGCTAACATAGAGAATTTTGCTGATGCTTTTGTCAGACCTCTACACTTACCTTTCCCAATATTTTTATCATATGTAGCTGCATTTTCAGAAATTGGTGGAAGCTGGTTATTAATACTTGGTTTAGCTACAAGATTCGGTGCGTTAGCAATAGTTGGTACTATATCTGTCGCTATCTATCATGCTCTAGTAACATCAGGTTTTAATATTTTCTTGTTAGAACTTTTACTACTTTATTTCGCTTCAGCTACCTCAATAGCACTAACAGGTCCTGGAGATTTCTCAATTGATGAAGTAATCATAAGAGTATTGAGATCTGAATCTGATGATGAAAATATTCAAGAAACAGTGAAAAATAAAGCTAATAATGGTAAATCAATTAGTTCAGAAGATTCAACCAACAAAGGTGGTATTTTCCAATTCCTACAAGCAAACTTACTCTCAGATACTTCAAATTAAATTTTCGGATAAAGACTATCAATAAATTCCTGTTTTTTTTGTAAGGAATTTATTTTTTCAAATCTAATTTTTAAAGTCGCTTCAGATAAACTTAAGAAAAGTCCCAAAGCCGTTACCCAAGATAAAAAGATTAGAGGATTTTCAGGAATTTCAGACAAATCCATATGTTTAATATTTCTTTTCTAAAACTGACCGATCTATTTAATTTTTTCAACCTAATTAAACAATTTAGAAATATTTTATGGATTTATTTCCATTTTTTCCCAATTGTTTTCCTTATGCCAGACATACCTCTTGTGGATAGGCGTTACTAATTTAAGGAGATCTACAGAATATATTTCAAATTCTAATACAACAAAACTTTCTGGTTTATTTAAATCACTAGAAATTATTTGAGAAGTGCAAATATTTTTATTAATCTGTTTTCCTGGATGTTGCCAAAACCAAGTTGATTTGGATCTATCTGATAAAGAATCCCAATATTTCATGTTTTCCTTTAGCTCCCTCATTTTCCCTTTAAATCTGAATTGTGATTTGCTTTTATAAAAAAGCCATAAAACTTCTGAATTGGGATTTAATTTTAATTGAGCAACTTTTTCGCTGCGACTATCAGTAAAAATAAGGATTGAACTTTCAGTTTGCCATCCTCTAAAAACTACCGTACGTAATCTAGGCTCGTTATTCCCGTTAATAGTACAAAGCTGAAACCACCTACTTGAGGGTAATTTACCTTCTTTTTTTCTTGCAGCCTTTAACTCCTGCCTCCATATTGGAATTTTAATTTCCTTCATTAAATTTGGGTAAAAGTAAACCACTTATTCGCTTATATTCCGCAAATGAAGCATATTTTGTAAGTGAGTTGTCCTTTTTTAGCATTCTTGGTAGAAAGACTCCAAAGAAAAATAAAGCAAGAATAGCAAAAGGTATAAAACTCACAGAAAGGATGGCAAATGATAAATAAATTAGTATTTCACCAAGGTAATTTGTATTTCTTATATTTTTGAAAAATCCATCTTTAATAAGTTCTTTTTTGATTTTAAGAGTGAAATATTTTTGAGCATC
>QCSC01000033.1 GCA_003211655.1 Prochlorococcus sp. AG-469-F22
TCAATTTTGAAATCAAGGGAATTTTCCAGAATCAACTATAAAATTAAATGCTTATTTATGGACGTTTAAAACTTTAAATTTCTCTTTAATTTTTTTTATAAATTTCTTAATTGATTCCTTATCAAAGGCAATTATGACTAATTCAAGTCCTCCACTATCAATTGGTCTCCAACAATTAAGAGGTGCTTCTTCATACCATGTATTTATTTTTTTTCCAACTATTTGTATTTGCAAAGGCAAAGATTTATTTGGAATCCATATACGTCCTTTTATTCGAAGAATATTAATTTCACTTAAAACGTTTACTATCTCTTTCTCAATTTCTTTTTTCTCAAGAAAATAATTTAACTTTACCGAATCAGAGACAAGTTCAACGTGATTATGATCATGTTCTTCAGAAATAAATTTTTTATAATTATCCTTTTTTAAATCGATATCAAATATATATTTTAAATCAATTTTGCCATTAAAAGATTTAAGAATAGGAACAGTTGAATTAAACTTTTCTTTGATTACATTTTTGATAGATTTAAATTCTTTTTCATTTAAAACATCTGCTCTTGATATTAGAACGATATCAGAAACCTCTAACTGTTCTTCAAAGAGTTCTTCAATGGATGCATTATGGTCAATCTTATTTAACTCATCGTACTGATTAGTTATTTCATTTAAATCATTTATTGGAGAGCCCTTAAGCATTGACTCTCCATTGACTATGCCAATTACTAGATCAAGATATATTGATGACCTTATCTCAGGCCAATTGAGTGCTTGTATCAATGGTAAGGGTAAGGCAAGTCCACTCGTCTCAATGATTATTGCTTCTATGTCAGGATTAAAATTTACAAGTGATTTTATCGAGGGAATAAAATCATCTTGAACGGTGCAACATAAACAACCATTATTTAATTCAATAATAGAACCTTCATCAGAAATGTCACAGCCATTGCAGCTTTTAACCAAGTCACCATCAATCCCAACATCACCAAATTCGTTAATTATTAACCCAAATTTTTTATTGCTTTCTCTTACTAAATATCTTAAAAAAGTAGTCTTTCCTGACCCAAGAAATCCAGAAATTACAATTACAGGTATTCTTTTATTCATAATATGTTTTCTAACAACCAAGACTATATTCTGTACTTTCTCCTGTCGAACTATTAGTACCATTTGCTATTTCACATAATTCTTTTTGTTGTATTCGGCTAAGAACTGCATTAGTAAAATCTGCGCCATCAATCTTAGCTCCTTCAAAATTACTTTCCATTAATAAAGCATTTGTGAAATTCACATCTGAAAGATCTGCGTCTGTAAAATCTGTTGCATATGCTAAAGCGTCACTAAGGTTAGCTCCAGTCATAGTTGCGTTTTGCAATTTACTATTATTAAAAACTGCGCCCTCCAAGTTACTTTGACTAAAATCAAATCCATTTAAATTGAACTTTACAAATTCATTACCACTAAGATCTTGACCATGCATATCTTCCTCTAAATCAAGGTCTTGCTGGTTTCTTATTTCTGGAGGTCGTTTAGCCCAAGCAGAGTTTACAAAATTAAAAAATAGGATTCCAATAAAAAATATAGTTATTAAAGCATTCTTGAGAGAAGGAAAATTAATTGATTTAATCATAATAAAAATGTATTTTAGATCTAGGGTTTTAAAGTTTGTATCACCATCTTAAAGGAAAATATATGGCAATGTCACTAAAGGTTATTGTTCCTCCTCATCCATTAATAAAACATTGGCTTTCAATTTTAAGAGAGAAAAATACTCCTAATATTTTATATTCAACTGGCTATGAACAATTAGGAAAATGGCTTACTTATGAAGCGTTAAGAGATTGGCTTCCATATAAAAAAGAGTCTATAGAAACAGATAATGGAGTGGCAGAAGGAGTGTTTATAAATAATGATTATCCAATAAAAGTAATAGCGATAATGCCTGAAGGATTATCCCTATGGTACGGAGCAAAAGAAGTGATCCCCAATTCCACTCTTTTGCTAGGAGAATTACCAACAAAGATAGAAGAAAATGTAGGTGTTATGGTTTATTCAGATCAAATAAAGATGAAATCAAATCCAATTGAAACTCTTATTAACTTAAAAAGATTAGGGGTTGAATCTAATAGGATTTTATTAATATCATCCATTTGCAGCAATAAAGGTCTAAATGAAATTGCAAAGATATTTCCTCAACAAGTAATTTATACATCTTGTATTGATGAAGAAGTCGAAAATTCAAATTTGTTGAAGCCCGGAATTGGAAACCCTTTATTGCGTTTGAGTACTATATTTTCAGATAAGAACTAAGATATAATATAAATAGAAATTAATTACCAATGTCTGAATATAGAGATTCGTCTTCAAATAATTTTTTATCTTTAATAAGTGGGGCTTTTATCGGAGCGGCAGGTTTGGCATGGTGGTTAATCTCCGAAGCAGATAAAAGAAAAGAAGAAAAGAAACAAAAAGCAATGATGTATTCATCTAGAATTCAAGATGGTTCAGAGGCTATTGACACTAACGAAAACATTAAAGACGTTGAAGGGGACAAATTAGAGCAGAAAGTTGAAGAGCTTAATTCTGCAATTGCTGATGTAAGGAGGCAACTTGAGGAGTTAGGACAATAAAATAAAAAAGGTTCTCAAATCATATGAATAAATTAAGATCATCTGCAATAACTCAAGGTGTCCAAAGATCTCCCAACAGATCAATGTTAAGAGCTGTTGGTTTTAGTGATGAAGATTTTACTAAACCCATTATTGGAGTTGCTAACGGATTTAGTACTATCACACCATGCAATATGGGGTTAAACAAGTTAGCTCTAAAAGCTGAAGAGTCAATAAGAGAAGCAGGAGGAATGCCTCAGATGTTCGGAACCATCACCGTAAGTGATGGAATCTCTATGGGAACAGAAGGAATGAAATATTCCCTAGTTTCAAGAGAGGTTATAGCTGATTCAATCGAAACAGCATGCAATGCCCAAAGTATGGACGGGGTTTTAGCTATAGGAGGTTGTGATAAAAATATGCCAGGAGCAATGATTGCAATTGCAAGAATGAATATCCCATCCATATTTATTTATGGAGGGACAATAAAACCTGGCAAATTAAACGGTGAAGATCTTACAGTTGTCAGTGCATTTGAAGCTGTTGGGCAATTAACTTCTGGGAAAATAAATGAGAAGAGATTAATTGAAGTTGAAAAAAATTGCATCCCAGGAGCTGGAAGTTGTGGAGGAATGTTTACAGCTAACACCATGTCTGCCGTTATAGAAGTCTTGGGTTTAAGTCTTTCTTATAGTTCAACAATGGCAGCTGAAGATTATGAGAAGGAAGTTAGCGCTGAAAAAAGTGCTGAAATATTAGTTGATGCAATTAGAAAAGACATTCGACCTTTAACTCTCATGACTAAAGAATCATTTGAGAATGCAATATCTGTCATTATGGCAATTGGAGGTTCAACTAATGCCGTTCTCCATATATTAGCAATAGCAAATACAGCAGGTATAGATATCAATATTGATGATTTCGAAAGAATAAGACAAAAAGTACCTGTAATTTGCGACTTAAAACCCAGCGGTAAATACGTAACAGTCGATCTTCATAAAGCAGGTGGAATCCCACAAGTTATGAAAATACTTCTACACGCAGGTTTGATACATGGTAATTGTAGAAACATAGAGGGTAAAACAATAGTTGAATCCTTAAAAGATATTCCAGATAAACCTCCAGAGAATCAGGATGTCATTCGAGATATTGATAATCCGCTTTATAAAAAAGGTCACTTAGCGATTCTAAAAGGTAACTTAGCCTCGGAAGGTTGTGTAGCCAAAATTAGTGGAATAAAGAATCCTGTATTAAAAGGACCCGCTCGCATCTTTGAGAGTGAGGAGGATTGTCTCAAATCAATTTTGAATAATGATATTAAAGCTGGTAATGTTGTTGTTATTAGAAATGAAGGTCCTGTGGGCGGACCAGGGATGAGAGAAATGTTGGCACCAACATCCGCAATTGTTGGGCAAGGACTTGGAGAAAAAGTAGCCCTAATAACTGATGGTAGATTTAGTGGAGGCACCTATGGCCTAGTTGTTGGCCACATTGCACCAGAGGCAGCAGTTGGAGGAAATATAGCGTTAATAAAAGAAGGCGATTTAATAACTGTTGATGCGACAAACCAATTAATCGAAGTTGAACTATCTGATGAGGAATTAGAAATGAGAAGAATTAACTGGGAAAAGCCTAGTAAAAAATATAAAAAAGGAGTTCTTTCTAAATATTCAAGAATTGTTAGCACCTCAAGCCTAGGAGCCGTTACAGATTTGGAAGAATAATCTCCTAATAAACTGTCCTAGGTAATAAAATTTTTTATCCTCGTAGCAAGGTTCTCCAATCTTGAACTATATTTTGGTGGAGAACATTTTTTGCCATCACTACTATTCATCCATATTGTTTTCACACCACTCCATAAAATAGGTTCATCAGGAAAGTTCAACTTTGAAATAACTAAAACTAAATCACTATTTGATTTAAAAAGTTCCAACTCAAGATCATAAATATCCAATCTATTCCCTTCATTATCTCTACATAAAATATTTATAGTTAAATCAATATCCACATTATCTCTTTCATATTCCCCATTAATCTTTACGACTGAGTGCAGAAAAGGTTTATTTGTTAAATCTGCAGACTTGGCAATTAAAGTATTAAATTTTTCATCAAAATCTTCAAAGAACACTGATTGATTTTATTAAAATTTTTATTGAACCCGATTTGAATCCATCATTAAGTAGACCATCATCTCCAAATTTTGAATGCAGCAGTTGTAATCTCTTGATTTTTGATGGTTTGAATTTGAAAGGGAAACGGACTTTATTAGCTCTTACTGATGGATTAAGAGAATTAAAAGGAATTTCTATCTTAGTTGTTCCAAATTTTTTAGTAGGAAATGATTTTATCCATCTCAGACCACCAGGAATAAATTCTGTCAGGCCAAGGATATCATCTTCGCATGCGACTGCAAATTTAAAGGTTCTTCCTTGACCATCTATTTTTAATTCAAAAGATTGATATTCGTTAATATCTAATGAAGGTTTATATATCGATGATCTACAACTAACAAAGCCTCCAGCTTTCTCTATGATATTTCCCTTTAATAGCAACCCAGAATTTGTATTTTCGCAATAAGCTGAACTTGAACCACCCATAACAGTATCGTTTAAGGTTTTCCATCCTTCAAATTCTTTTTTCTGGAATAAAACTTTTTTATTACTCATTAATTAGTTTAGAACTAATATAGACTTTAACTAAATTGATAATTCTTTTGAAGATTCTTCATCGCAAAATATTGATATCTGGTTACTTGATTTAATTAGTTTAGAAGGAGTCCTTTGTTGAGATTCATCTTTATCCAATAATCTCTGGAGTGCTATTTGTTTAGAAGCTCCACTAACTAAAAATATTATATTTGAAGAAGCAGAGAGTACTTTAGGTGTTAGAGAAATTCTTTTAAGCCCCTTACCCTCATTAAAAATTACTAAATCATCGGCATTATTATCTTTCTGATATGGAAATAATGAAGCGGTATGACCATCATCTCCAAGGCCTAATAAAGTTAAATCGAAAGATGGAGGTTTACCATTACATTTTTTATTTAATTTAGAAATTAATAAATTTTTAGAGATATTATCGTCAACTTTTTTATCATTAAAAATTTCATAAAAGAAAGCTTTAGAACCATATTTAGTTATTAATGAATTCTTTAACATCAGAGAGTTACTTAATTCAGATTTTGGATCAACACACCTCTCATCACCTAAAAAAATATCAACTTTCTCCCATTCAATATCTCTTTCTGATAGTAATTGATATACAGATTTAGGAGTTGAACCACCACTTACACAAAATTGAAATCTGTCTTTAATTTTTAATGTTTGAACAATTTGATTCACTATAAAATTAGAGACATTAGATGAGAGTTCAAATTTATCTTTATAAATAAATAAATTGTATTCATCCAAAGATTTTTCAATCATTTCATCCATTCAGTATGAAAACTTCCTTCTTTATCAACTCTTTCATAAGTATGAGAGCCAAAACAATCTCTCATGGCTTGAACTAAATTTTGAGGGAGTCTGTTTGTTCTGTAACTATTTAAATAATCTAAAGTGCTTGATAAACAAGGTACTGGAATACCAGCCTTAGTTGAAGAAGAAACGACACTTGCTAAGTTATCAATTCTTGTAGAAATTTCGTTGTTGAACCAATCATCAAAAATTAGATTCTTCAAATTTGGATCTTTTTGATATGCATCTTGAATCTTTCTTAATAATTTTGATCTTATAATGCAACCACCTTTCCATATTTGAGCAATAGATGGCATATTTAGCTCATAATTATAAACTGATGAAGCTTCACTTAATATGTCCATCCCTTGAGCGTAACTAGCAATAGTAGCAAGAACGACAGCATCAAATAAAGGTTTCATACCAGTAGAAATTTCTCCTAAATCAAAATCTTCAATAGCTTCCATCGGAATTGTTTTCTCGATTTCACTACGTTGAACCTTAAGGGAACTCATAACCCTTGCATTTAATGAAGCATAAATAGTGGGAACTGATATACCAAGTTCTAAGGCACTAACAACAGTCCACAATCCAGTACCTTTTTGGCCAGCTTTATCCAATATTTTTTCCACAACATCTTCGCCTGTTAATTCATCTTTGGTGTTTAAACATATCTGCGTTATTTCTACAAGATAAGATGCCAATTCATCAGTATTATTCCAAAGACCAAAAACCTCAGCCATTTGTGATCCATTCATATTTTTGACTCTTTTCATAAGGTCATAAGCTTCTGCAAGAATTTGCTCAATGCCATATTCAATACCGTTGTGAACAGTTTTAACGAAATGGCCTGAACCACCGGGTCCAACATAAGCAACACAAGGACCGTCTTCTACTTTCGCAGCCATTTTAGTCAATAAACTTTCTATAGCGTCATAAGAGGCTTTAGTTCCTCCAGGCATCATGCTTGGCCCCTCCAAGGCTCCTTTGGCACCTCCGGAGACACCCATTCCTATATATCCAAAGCTTTTACTTTCAAGAGTCGCAACTCTTCTTTCAGTATCTTTAAACTGAGAATTACCTCCATCAATCAATAAATCACCTTCTTCAAGATATTCAGAAATACTATCAATAACAGCATCTGTAGCTGCCCCAGCTTTAACCATCATTAAAATTCTTCTTGGTCTCTCAAGCTTATTTACAAATTCTTGAAGTGTTTTAGCACCTTCTACATTCTTTCCTAAACCTCTACCTTCTAAGAATTCTTGGGTTTTTGAATAGGTTCTGTTAAAAACCACACTAGAAAATCCATTTCTTTCTGCATTAAGAACTAAATTCTCCCCCATAACTCCAAGACCGATTAAACCAAAATGTGCCTTGGACATAAAAAATAAAAAACGCAATAAATATATATTGCATGCAACTTAGAGAAATTGCTTAAAAAACATTACTTATGTCAGCGAAAAATGATCGAAAAACTAAATTAAATAATTGTTCCATTAGCAATAGTTGCATTTTTAACTACAACAACAATTCCATTTCTTATATAAAATCCCAGATCTGGTTTATCTGCTTCTTCTACTCTATCCTTATTTACTATCACCACGTTATCTCCAATTCTTGCATTCTTATCAAGAATTGCCCTTTTTATAGTTGAACCTTCCCCTACGCCCAGAGGAGTACCACCACCTTTCCTTAATTCAATCCTCTCTTCTAGCGATTCAAAAAAATCAGATCCCATTACAAGAGTATCTTCAATAACAGAATCGCTTTCAATTCTACTTCTCACTCCTAAAACACAATGCAAGATGCTACAAGATTTCAAAATAGTTCCTTCACAAACTATTGAATCAGTAATTTGAGCATCTACAAGTTTTGATGGAGGCAGATATCTAGGCCTAGTATATATAGGAAATTTTTCATCATAAAAACTAAACGGAGGTTTTGGTTGTTGTGTTAATGCTAAGTTTGACTCAAAAAATGCTCCTATAGTTCCTATATCTTCCCAGTAATCATCAAAAACATAACTCTTTAATGTATCCCCTCTACTTAATGCCTCAGGGATTATATCTTTACCAAAATCTGTATAACTAGGGAACTTATTTAAGAGATCGAAAAGTGTCTTTCTACTGAAAACATAAATGCCCATCGAGGCAAGATACGGTTTCTCTGATGCAGATTCCTTGGTTAATCCGAACTTAGAGGTATCAACCGCCATTGATTTTAATTTCTCACCAGTTGGCTTTTCACTAAATTCTTTAATATTACCCAAATCATCTGTTCTCATAAGCCCAAAACCTTCAGCCTGAGATTCATCAACAGGTAAGGCAGCAACAGTTAAATCAGCTTTATTATCTCTATGGTGTTGAACAAATAAACTATAGTCCATTCTATAAAGCTGATCACCAGACAATATTAAATATTCGTCCACATCCCACTCTTGGAATAACCATTGATATTTTCTTACTGCATCAGCAGTACCTTCAAACCACTTTGGACTATCAGGAGTTTGCTGAGCAGCTAGTACCTCCACAAATCCTTGCCCAAAAGGAGCACTTAAATTATAAGTTCTCCCGATATGTCTGTTAAGAGAAGCACTATTAAACTGAGTTAAAACGTACATTTTATTAATCCCAGAATTAATACAATTACTAATTGGGATATCAATCAAACGATATTTACCTGCTAAAGGAACTGCAGGTTTAGCCCTCATTTTTGTTAAGGGATAAAGCCTAGAACCTTTTCCTCCTCCGAGGATGATTGCCAACACACGCTTCATTCAATTTAATGGAGGTATACTCAACTATTAAAATTAACTGATTATGTGCAAATTTAAAAATGGAAATGACCACTTTACAAAGGTATTAAGAAAAATCTAATGAAAAACTTAATATAAAGTCAGTAATTTCTAAAAATTTTATTCATCATCTACCAAAGAAAACAATTTTTCAACTATTTTTAATGATGCTTGTCTTTCATCTCTTGACTGAGGACTTCTCAATTTAGTGACTGGTGTGTGAAGAATCTTATTAATAATCCCTTTAGTTAAAGCCTCTACAACTTTCCTTTCTCGAGCAGAAAAATCAGGTCCCATTCTACTTAGTGCCTTTTGTAACTCTTCTTTTCTTATTAACTCCAAATCAGATCTTAATTTATTTATAACTGGAACTGCTTCCAAGCTAGCCCACCACTCCAAAAAAATTATTCTTTCATCTTTAACTAAAGATTCAGCCTCTTTTGCTATTTTTTGTCTAAATTCTTGATTTCTAGAAACAACTTCTTCCAAGTCATCTACATCAAAAGACTCTATAGAAGCATGATGTTTAACATCATTTGATATATTTCTTGGAACACCTATATCAATAAATTTAAGTTTGTTATTTAAACTAATATTTTCAACTCTTGCTAAATCAATAAAAGGTTTTTCAGAGGCAGTACTGGTAAAGACAAGAGAGGATAAAGATATATTTTCATCCAATTCATTTAAACTCTTGCAATTTATTTCAAGATCTGGGAAATCTCCTGCAAGATTAACGGCTCTATCAATATTTCTATTTAAAAGAGTGAGCTTATGACATCCTTTGGATTTCAAATGAGTTATTAAAAGTCTACTCATCCTTCCAGCGCCAACGACTAGAACTTTTTCAGATTTCAAACTAACGAGCCCATCAACACCATGATCCTGTCCAATTTTTAATTGAGCCAGTTCTACAGCGGCTGAGCTAATTGATACAGCACCAGTTCCTAAATTAGTTTCAGATCTAACTTTCTTCCCGGCACTAACTGATTGACTTAATAGCCTATTAAGAATTGGCCCGGTAGATTGATTCTCCTGACCTAATCTCATCATTTTTTTAACTTGCGAGAGTATTTGACCTTCGCCCAAAACGAGGCTATCTAATCCAGCTGAGACTTTCATTAAATGTAAAACAGCTTCTTCTTGTCTAAAATCAAAAAGATGAGGATTTAGGTCTTCAAAATTTACGCTCGAGTAATCTGTTAAAAATTCTTTAATAGATGAAATACCAATATTTATCTCTTTAACAAGAGCGTATATTTCTAACCTATTACAAGTACTTAAAATAGAAACTTCTAAAATATCCGAATAGACCCTCAGAGTTTTTAATGATTCTGAAATCGATTGATCAGGAATACTTAACTTCTCACGCACTTCGACAGGTGCCGTGCGATGACTTAGTCCGACGACAACAATATGCATAAAATTAAATTGAAATATTAAAGGCTAATACTTTTAGCACCATCTTTCATGTGTATTGTATTTGTAAATCTACAAGTACTATCTAATGTACTTATTACAAGGCTACTGGTTCTAGTGCAGTCTTTTTCAAATTTAACTCCGTCAAATAATAATCCATCAGTAATTCCACTTCCCGCAAAGATCACATTTTCTCCTGATGCAAGTTCGTTGGCCTCATAGATTTTGTCAATATCAGTAATTCCCATTTCATTTAAACGTTTGATATTTCCTTCTTTTGTATAGTCGGCCCATTCAGAAGTTTGCGCAATTGCAGGATCATAAACTAACTGTCCTTGAAAATGTCCGCCAAGAGCTCTCATCGCAGCGGCAGATATCACACCTTCTGGAGCCGCTCCAATACCCATTAAGCAATGAGTCCCTGTACCTGCAAATCCACATGCAATTGCAGCTTGAACGTCTCCATCAGAAATTGGTTGGATTTTTGCTCCACATTCTCGAATCTCCTTGATCAAACCTTTATGTCTTGCTCTATCCATAACTACTACAGTAAGTTCATCAATCGCTAGATCTAAGCAATTACTTAAAATCTTTAAATTCTCAGTAGCTGATTTCCTAATATCTACCTTTCCTTTTGCCGCTGGAGGAGCTGCTAATTTATTCATATAAAAATCAGGTGCATTGAAAAGACCACCAGTGTCGGAAGCAGCTAATACTGCCATGGATCCTCTTTGGTTGTTAGCACATAGATTAGTTCCTTCACAAGGGTCTACAGCAAAGTCGACCCCTGGACCGTTTCCACTACCTACCTCTTCCCCGATATATA
>QCSC01000034.1 GCA_003211655.1 Prochlorococcus sp. AG-469-F22
CTAATTAAATTCTCTGGCGGACTATCAATCATTTCTGATCCCTCCATTTAATTAACTAGAAATTACTACGGATAATATTTTCTGTATATCAGTAAATATGCTGATTTATTTTTGCTTACTTCTAGCAACAGGTTTACACCAAGTCTTTTCTAATCTTTCGCGATGGAATATGAATTGACTTCGTTTTTGTCTAGGATTCTTCTTTGTATATTCATGTCCATAAGTAAAGTCCAAAGATCTAATTGCATTAAGTAATGTCTTAGTTGAAATTCTTAAATATATTGCTGCTTCTTCTGTTGTTAACCAAGGACTAAATTTTTCAAGTTCGATTGTTGTCATAAATTAATTAAAAGGGTGTGAGTGAATAGTGGTTTGTATTTGTTATTTGAAGACTTCGAAGAATCTTGTTTTTTTAATGATCTTGTTACTAAAAAAGTTTCTTGAATAATATCTTTTTCCCAATAGAAATCTTTCAGGTATTTGAACCTGTATTTGTGATGATGTCATAGATTAAATAATTCCTTCTGAAGGCGTGAGTGATGAGTGAGAAAATATGGTCTATATTTATAAATTATTTTTCTTGGGAATATGATTCTTTAGTAAAATGTTTGACACAATGCTGAATATCTAGTAAAAAAAGTTTTTCCAGAATTGCTTTATAGTCTTCATCTCTGGTTAAAAGTCTTTCGGCTCTATCGATAAATTTTTCTGATGATGTGTTCATAAATAAACTGTTCCTAATAAAGGTGGGGTGATGGTGAAAATTAAGCTCTAAAACTATTGCTTATTCTTCTGAAACTTCATCGAACTTGAGTCTCATTTTGTGCCTTAGCACGGTCTCCTTAGACCTCGTTTCCGATACCAATATTATAGCATATTTTACTGGGTATGGCAACACTCAAAAGCCAGTCATAGCAATGGCCCTAAATGAGTTTTATAGCCAATATTAAACAGGTTTTATATAGTAAAAAATATACGAATTAATACCATGGCTTTTCATTTAATGGCGACTGTTAAAGACTCTTATGAATCCGCGTTTAAGCTTATGTGTAAAAAACATGCAACACATATTGAACCAATAGGTGACACCTCATTAGATAAAACATCTCATGCCTATTCAAGAACAATGGAAGCAGCTTATTACATGAATATTATTGAGCGAAATGATTTAAAGGATTACTTTGAAATACTCTCAGTCTTAGAACAAAAAACGAAAAAGATATTGGGAGATGAATGGCAAAAATACAGACATTATCGTCGTGATTGGAACGAGGACTTTAGAAAGCAATGGAAGGATCACCCTAATTTTTTAGATACCTTTTAAAAAGAACTAACTGATCGTGAGATGGCGAGATAAAAATATATTTGAGGGTCTCTTGGCTGTCTCAAACTAGACCTGTATTGCCACTCTAGATTTCTCTTGCTATAAATTTAAGGCGGGCTAAAGTCCATAAACTCCACGAAGGATTAGTCCGCTCCGACAGGGATTTTAGTTGTAGTTCTGCTTTGCGGACAGTACTACATAATATTTTTATCTAAGCTATAACTAGGTTTATCAAAGTAGATCAATAAAAATGTCCGTAATAAGTCTAATATGGACAATTCTGGACACTAATCTTGGACATTTAGAACTTCATAAGCTCCATTCCATCTTCTAATAAAGTCTTCGTTATCTACTTCTTCGCCTTCATCTGCAAATTATTTGTCTTTAACAAACGCCACGAACTCATTAATCTGTTTTCTTGGTTTAGAAACTATTTCATCAATTAGTTTATCCATCTCCTTTTGATGGTTAAGTCCGTCAGTATTCTTAATCCAACGTACTCCTTGATCAGAATAGATTAAGACCCTAGCTGACTCTTCAGAATTAAGTCCTATCTTTGTCAGCTTTTCTAATCTAGTCATCGTCATAGACCTCAGTTCTAACAGTGCCGTTATCAACGATGCTTCTTACATGAGCATGAAGACCTGAGTAATTAGGTATCTTCTTTAGTTTGCCCATTGAATCTTTTATAAAGCTAGCGACTTTAATAGCTTTCTCTACTTTGTTGTTCTTATGTATTGCCATGTGTTGAGTTAGTTAAAGTGAGCGTCTTTTATTTGTTGTGTTCTGTCCATTTGTTTTAAGTTTTAATTGTCTAGTTATGTCTGTGTGATTTCGAAGGGGTGGCACGGGGGTATCTCCTTGCCGCGTGTATATGTAAACCCTAAGAGGGATTTATTTTATTTTTTTTTCGGAATTTCTTTAGAGGTTATAAATTTATTTAGGTAGGAAGCGTTTCATTAATTACATCTAGGTTTATTCTTCAAAACTGGAGAATCACAATTAATTTTTACTGAACCAGTAGAAGCATTTGGATTAGATGGAGCTTTTTTGTAGTTAATAGCATCACTAGCAAGATTGGGAATACCATAAATATTTTCTAGTCTTTTATCCCATAAATTGACTTTATTTTCACGCTTTCCAGCAACGATTCCAAGTAACTTTTTGATATCTTTTGATTCTGGTGGACTAGGTTTTACGTCACATGATTTCTCTGTGTAAAGATAAGGTTCTTTATCAGGACAGCTAGGATCATAAACAGCCTTGGTTAAATCAGTTAATTTAAAATAATAAGCCCATTTAGGTCTTGTTACGTGACCTGCTCTCCATAGTCCTACGCCATCAATTGTTAGTAATTGACTAAGACTACTTCTTTCAAAACCTCTACAATTTCCAGCACAAACATAAACGTATCCACTTGGACAAGTATTTCCAGTTAATTCTGTTTTTCCTTGTATTAATCTCATACTTGGAATATCAGTTGATTTTGTAGTCATGGTTTTTACACACCCTGCAAAATCTGCAGCTTTTAAACAAAATTCAGCTACTTTAGGATCAACTTCTGCATATCCAGCAGTAGGTAAAGCAAGAGCAGCTATTAGTGGGAGTAGTAAGTGTTTCACTTATTTTCCTTTAATACAAAGAGAATAAGAATCAGATCTTTTCCCGCCATTTTCCCACCAATAATCTCGCATCTCTTGGCAATGCTCTATATCTCTCATCTCTATTTTTTCAAACCCTCCAAACTTTCTGGATAAAACCAGCCAAATAGTTTCAGCATTAACAGCAGTAGGTAAAACGAGAGCAGCTAGTAGTGGGATTAGGAAGGGTTTCATTAATTACATCTAGGTTTGTTTTTCCAAACAGGAGAATTACAATTTATATTTCCTGATTTTTCTTTCCGCTCAATTTTTTGAATCGCTATGCTATTGCTATGTTATTGATGATTTTTTTAACCCACTCAGGTTCATCAGATTCCTTCGTATAACCATCAGAACCTGTTAAATAACAAAAATAATTTGCAAAATTATAACCTATATGGTCAGTTGTGAGTGCTCGCCAATCATTCCCAACATAAGATCCACCAAACCCATTATTAACTTTTCCTTGAATTAAAGCAGTAAACTTATCGCAATTAATTCTCAATTTTCCCTGATATTCAGCAACATAATCTTTTTGCCCAGAGTCACTTTCAGTAGCATTTCTTTGAATGTAAAAACGTAATTTACCCTTTTTAATTTCAATATCTTCCGTATCAACCTTAAATGCCTCGCTAATCCTAATCCATTTATCAGGATTTACTCTTTGAGGAATACCTCCTTTAACAGAAGTAGGCAAAGCGATAGCAGCTAATAAAGGAATTAAAAATCTCTTCACAAAAAAAAGGAGCTAATTAAGAGGCATGATAATGATTATCTCTTGTTAGGACAAAGTTGTATTAAGGAGTCTCTATAATCCATTCACTCATTAACAATGAAGCAGTATCAACATCTTGGAGATTCCTGTAATGCTGGACTCTTAAATGGGCTGATACAGCCATCTCTCCTTTAGACCAGAAACGAATATGCTTCGTATGAGTGCAATTATCTCTGGTTAATTCTTTAGGTTCTTTGTTCATGTTCAATAAATAGAAAGTGGATTAAAGGTACTTAGGTCTACTAGTTCTTGGCTTTGCTAAATCTGATAGTGTTTCCAATTGATGTTGGATTGGTTCTAGTTGTGATCGCAATGCATCATCAACGAATACTTTGTCGGTATCAATCTGAGTAACTATCGTATTTAGTTGTTGAATCAGTTCTTCCTGAGTAGGTTGAACTGCTTCATGCTCAATGTCAGTAGAGTCTTGGTGAATCACAAGCAGTCCATCATTAGCTGGTATCTCAAATGCTTCACCTTGGTTAGGCATCAAGGCAGATCCTGATTGATGTTGTGGTTCGGGTTGTTTAGTTGTATTAGTGGGCGTAAGTTCTGGCGTACCAAAACAATCGCTACGAATACCTTTATTTCTAAACTTTTGTTGGAATTTACTATCAAAGAATCCACCGAGATAACCTCTCATGGCTTTGATAGAAGGTAATGATTTATTGCTTTTTAAATACATAGCTGTGTCATATAAAAGACCGCCTGATTTTTCTCTTGCAATAAGGGTTAAGTGAGAAACAGATGCAGCTTGAGCTAAAGGATGCCAACTTGAATGACTATCAATTAATCTTTTGAACTCTTTATAAGCAACAAGATTATTACTAATGACATCTTGTGACCATCCTTCCTCACTCATGGCTGTTGTTAAAGCTCTATGTTCTTTTGATCTTTTAGGATAACTATTTTTATAATCAGCAATTTTTCCAATAATTATCATTCGTTTCTTTTGAGCTTTTTGACGAGCTTCAAGGTAAGACAAAACATTAGCTTTGATTTCAGTAATTAATTGACCAAACTCTGCTGAGTATTCGGAATTAATTATTTTTGTTAAAGATATATTTTTTCAGTAACTGAGAATCGTGACGTCACGAAACTCGATCAACCGCAACCCGTAACTTGTCTGCGATGAACGGTGTAATATTTACTTTTTGGATGTAGAGAGATAATTTTCATCGACTTGCTCGATGGCAAGCCTGTATAACTATCTGCACCACATCAAATAAATAAGCTTTACTTTTTCGGAGAGGTTTATATAACCACAGTTTCCTGTGTTTATTAACAGAGTTTCAATTAAGGCACTACCTAGACCGCCTGAGTTATCTAGTTCCTTGGGCTGAAACATACCGAATAAAGTCTAACCATATTGGTGTTGTAGCTACTCACTTTTTTATAGACGGTTCCTTCGTCTTTGAAGGTTTGTCGCCTTCACTCTATGTTGTGTCCAGTTGATAATGGACGGTATCTGCAGCTACTTAAAAACCCGAAAAGCATTCGAATCACTTAGATTAGATTTTTACAAAAATACAATGTCTGAAGATAAGAAAGACTCTAAAAACTGTGGTGGCAAGAGTAAAGCAATGCTTGCTTATGGTGTAATTCAACTAGGTTCAACAGTTGTTTCTGCAGTTGCGTTAGCTGCAATAGCATTTGGTTTCTGTTCAGTTAAAAAAGAAGCAAAATTCTATAACGAATGTGTTGAAGAAATGAAAGCAACTGGGTCCCCAACAGCTGATTCTGTTCGTTTCTGTAATGGCGGCTAGTTAAACATATAAGCAGAATCCAGCACCTCAATAAGTCTCCCAGAACCTTGTTTTAATCTTGGGAGTACTTGTTCGGATACATTCAAATCATCTGCCAATCGAGCCAAGGGATCACCAGAACAAACATGGACAAAACCTTTTTTAATCCTTTCCAGTGCTCTATCCATATCATTAGGCAATACCTTCAAACAATCATGAATTAATGCGATTGGTTGATCCCAATCTCTAAAAGCAGACTTCAAAAGTGAAGGATAGTAAGAGTGAATATAGTTAGCAGCCAAGGAATTTCTCATCTTCCTTTTGTCTAATAAATCTGAATAACCAGTACCAATCGTGACCTTGCCGAGATGAGTACATTGGATTCTTCTTGTCTTAGTTTCAAATTCAATTAAGTGGATGATGTCATTAGTTGGTGTTGTCCATCTCAAGCCGTTATCAGATTTATTTAAAGCTATCTTGACTAACTTATTTATCCAATCAATAGTTTGAAAAGCGTCTGCAAATAATTTTTTACTTGCATCCATTAAGAACCTATAAATGGTAACTACATCATTGAAATTGATTTCCTCTGGAAATACTCCTTCATCTATAAAATAGTCTCTTATAGATTGCCTATTTCCATAGTCTGTTGAGTTATATAAAGCTGTCATCAGAATGGGTTTAGCGAGCTTCCTATCATGCATAAACTTTGACAGCCACATATTTTCAACAGATGATTCAGCAGCTTCACGAGCCATCCTAAGCACCTCTGAATAAGCATCTTTAGGAGCTTCGTTAATGTTTTTAATTGGCAAAAGATTTGAATACAACATTCCAGTTCTGTCTCTTCGCATTGCTGAAATAAGCTGTAAACCAGAAGCAGTTGAGTCAGCACCAATTGGAACATCCCAGATGTATTTGTCTGTATTTAATACAACTCGATTCCATTCCATAGCTAACTGTAGAAATTGCCAAGGTTCGTCAGCCTGATCTATTTGAGTGGACATTCTCAAGGGTTCTTCAGCTATAGCTTTTATGAGTTGTTTGTTGTCAAAAGTCCAATTGGTTCTTTGATTAAATGGAACCTTACTTCCAAGCATTGCAGCTCCAACCGCTTGAGCAGCGCATATCTCTCCACGTTTATCTAACTTACAACAATCAGCAAAAGTGAGAATAGATTTTTCATGATCTGATGATTGTGGTTGAAGAAGGGATTGCTGCGGATAAAGTCTTGATCTGTAATCTGCTGACCAACTCAAATAGAATCTTGGCTCACGCTGAAACCTATTTGCTAATGGAATCAATTGGAATGTTCTAGTACTCTTTTTAACCATCTCAGCATGATTGGTTCTGATTTTTGAAATCCTTCTCCTCCATGCTTTTCTATCAGGGTGATTCTTATCTAACTTTTTGATGTTTTCTGGAATACCTAAATCTAGTTCTGGATGTCTTACTACAACATTTAGATTTCCAATTTTTAATCCATATTCAAAAGCTATCTTTAAGACTTCAAATACATCATTATCTATGTTCCAAGCAGTTTGTTGAAGTGTATTTATTAGGGATATTGTTTCGTCAGAGAAAATACTTTGATATTTATAACCTCGACAAAGTGCGTTTATACCTCTTATCCATTCCTCGTGGTAACCACCTGAGCAATTAAATTTTGATTCGTAATCTAATAAGTTCCAATTAAGTGGTTTCTCAATAAGTGGATAGTCCTTATAAGCTTTAAAATCTAGATGCTTTTGAAATGAATGGTAATTCTCATCGAGTGTTTTAGAAAGATATATAAAATTAGGTGATTTCTTTCTAGCTATGAACTTATCTCTTCGTTCTACTAATCCGAATGCAATAGATAATTCAAGTAAAAAGTAACCAATTAAATTTCTTTGTTCATTGCTATATCTAAATAGGTTGTCGTTATCCCAACCGAGTTCCTTTAATTTCTTTTCAGCAACAATCTTTGCACCTTTTCTTTTAAAGCTTGGATTAGATAGCTTCGTAACATGTTGATATTGCTGTGCTTTAACAACTTATTCGGGTGCATTATTTATGTAGTAAGTAGACCAGGATTCATCTTCAATTCTTTTGGAAATAAGTCTGACAACTTCAGGTGCTTTAGAGGTTAGCTTTCACATCTGTGAACACTATCTAGGCTTAATTTTAATGTTATAACTCCAATCTTTTCTGGTTCTACAAGTTGAATTAGTTCAACCATTATGGGCAAAGCTTCAACAAAGTCCCTTGTTGTTGCTCTACCTTTACAAGTGTTTTCAATTCTGTTTCTTAATTCATCAGCAAACTGAAGAGTGTATCGAGAAACCATTTGCCGTCCAAAGGTTGTACTTGATGCGTACATCATTTGCTTAGCTTTAAGTTCACTCCTTTTTATTTGGTTTGCTGCTATTAGTCTTTGTTCTTCTTCTAGTTCTTTTTGATCCATAAAGAAATTACATTTGTAAGTTTTGAGTGTTAGAGATAAGGATATGAGTAATATATTTATTTTTTACGTTGCTTTTTTTTAAATCTTAATTTGAATTAAAGAAGCTATAGATATTCCTATGGAAAAATCATTTCTAAATTTCATTTATTGGATACTAGTAAAGTCAACAGAAAGTTACTATGGCGACTCTTTAAAATCTGAAATTCCATATACTCCTTATTTTTAAAGGTAAGGATTTAAAAATTATTTATCAGCTTCTAATGATTTACTAGAGTGTCATGCCGATCTATGAGTTTTACATGGAGATCTATTACTGCTATTATAGCACTGGTAGATCCACTTATGGAACTATATTTACAAATCAACACATAAAACCTTTTGATAGAGTCAGGAGTGGACTAAAGAAGACATAAACAAAATTGAGTTGAAATGAGGAGATAGGTAATACTCGTGGCAACTAAATTTTTAATACTATAATTACGTATGTTAATTGAAAAGAACCTCCTGAAAAATTAATCAAATATGCCGCAAATGAGTTTCCTTATTATTGGCTGAGAAGTTTGGAAGATATAAGGCAAGGTCGATGATCACATCATCTCGTAGTTATCGAATTTAGTTCTTAACTTTGCTGCTTTATGTATTAGTCCAACTGCTTCTTTTCTTCCAGAAGCTTGTTGCGCCCGTTGCATTAAGTCAGAATATTCGTTGTTTAGTTTTTTCATTAATTCGTAAGTTTAGGGTCATAGACGCAGGCTTAATAGGTGATTTCATTCATTGCGATTTAACTATTAAATAGATCATCACAACTTAATTATCAGAAAGTATTTGACTCTTGCAATTGGTATTCTTTTTCAGAAATTCTTGTGCTTGGTCAATATTGCTTAATCTTATCTCTACCTGAGATTTACTCATCATAACATCTGTCAATGCCTTTCATTTGGATTCAGTGGGAAATAATGTGAAATATGAAAGCGCAATGGGTACACTATTTAAAAAATCCCAGGGATGATTCAGCCAAAAAGACCGTAGTTAACTACTAATGCAAAGAAGCCCATCATTGCCATTCTTCCATTAGTTCTCTCGGCGTTTTGCCAATAAGTTGGTCTTGAGTTTTCCATTTTTTTTTAATTGAAACTTTATAAGAATGATTAATTTCTTATAGTGCGTAAGCAATACTTGGTGCTATTGCAGTAGTTATTATTGCAGTGCCAAATAGTGATATGGCAATTAGATATGTTTTCATAAGAGTCCTACTTTTCCTGCTGTAATACCCATAGTTAGGAAGAAACCAAACTCTAAAAGGTCTCTAGAACTTGAAGGGACTGAGTTTAATAAAGATGAGATTAAAATCATTTTGATATATATCCTCTAAGTCCCTTGGGGAACGTAGTTATATACCGGGGAGATTATTCCACCGCCATCATCATCATCGTCATCATCATCCCATGGTAAATCACTCAACATTAATGCACTAACGATAAATACTGTTATGACTGGCATAAAAGGAAAAAGTATAGTGTGAATCCAAGTGTTAATTTCTACCTCAAGCATTACACCATGCCAGGAATAATTTGACCTGTTGTTAGATAAGCGCCAACAAGAGCAATAAAGCCCATCATTGCAAATCTGCCGTTAAGCTTCTCAGCTATAACCTTTTCCTTCTCAACTTTTTTTGTTTCAAGGATTTTTACTTTATTTGAGCTCATGAATTTAAATGGAACTTATATTAAGAAATATAACACTAGTGTGAACAAATGTAAAGGAATAGACTTTTTAAGAGGATTTATTGATAATAATATACAAATATGTATCATTAATGTTTATTAATGAGGATAGATAGACTGATGAGTGTGAATTAATCTACTTTGCAATTATTTCTATAAAAAAAAATACCCCTATTTCTAGAGGTCTTCTGGTGTTTACATCTAAAAAATATCAAGTTCTCAAAACAAATCTCACGCTTATTATTGTCTCATGCGACATTAAATATGCATCTATTTCCTGTTAGCAAAGCATTGGTCTTTAGATTCAGTTTTTCCAAGTCGAAATAACTATAAAGTTAATTTATACCCAAAGATAATTCCTTTTGAGATGCCTTAATAACTTTCAGAGAAGATTTAGTAAATACGAATGTTAGTAGAAACCCAACTAAAATATCTGGTATTGGAGAGGAATAGATCCCTGTTATAAATGCAGCAACAAGGACTGATGAATTTGCAATAATATCATTCCTTGAACATAACCAAACTGAAGACATATTTAGATTATCTTTTCTATGTCTTGTCAAAAGAAATAGGCAGGATAAATTTGCTACTAAAGCGAGAATTCCAATGCTGGACATTGTTTGATGTAAGGGTATTGACCAGTTATGTAATTGATATAAACCTCTTACAAGAACAATAAATACAAATCCAAGCATAATGAATCCTTTCAGTAATGCCACTCTTGCTTGAGCATGTTGGGATTTATAAATAACAAAAATGCTACTTCCATATACCAAAGAATCCCCAAGCATATCGAGCGAATCCCCGGTAAGAGCAAGAGATTTTGCCCTAAAACCACTTACAAGTTCTATAACGAACATTATTAGATTTATAACAAGAACAATCCATAAAACATTATAGTGTTGTTTTGAATATTTTCTAAATCCTTGCTTTTATTTTGACAGCAATCATCACTCATTTAACTATTGGGAATATAAAAGTTTTTAGACATTACACAATAAACTGAAATTTATTTTAGGTATTAATTTTTCATGAGATCTGCATATAACTTTTAATGTAAATTTAA
>QCSC01000035.1 GCA_003211655.1 Prochlorococcus sp. AG-469-F22
TAAAAGTTGAATATTTTGATCTCTTTGAAGGTGGAGAAGAACAAATTTTTATAACAATCTCTTTCTTTTTTGTATTTACATAGACCAATTCTCCTCTTATTGAAAAATAATTATTGTTTAAATTTAATTCTTCTAATAACTCAGTAGGATCCTTTTCAAAATTATTTTTATCAAATTGATTTAACTGATAAGGGTCCCATATACCAGCTACCTGTAAATGTAAATTGTTAATGTTTTTATTTCTTGGATAAACAATCCAAAAATAATCCTTCTCTAGATTGATATATTTTTTTATCAACGCTATAGCTTTACCAAGAATAACTGTTTCAAGTATTTTTCCTTCCTTATCAGTTAATATTCCTCTATTTAATTTATCAATATTATTTGGCTTATAAATACCTTTAACAATACCTATTGCCCTGTACTGTAATTTATTTGTAACTTCTTGGATAGGATTTTTAATCATATTTAGTTATGTATGAGAAATGTTTTTAATAAAATATTTACTGGATTAAAGACTTTCTTTTACTTCAATCTTATTAAATGATTTTAATGCATCATCTATAGCATCAGAGGGATTAGTCGCATCATTCATACTATTAGCCCTTCTAAGCATCTCAACTATTTCGAATGGGTTAGTAGGTATTGCTGAACTATTTGTGTCAATTTTTGTAGAGCTATCAATTTCAATTTCGTTCAGGTATGACTCTTCTGCATTTAATATAGTCGATTTGATATTAATGAGCGAAACAAATAAAATGCAAATTTTTCCTAATCTTGATATCTGTTTATTTAATTTGAATTTCATTTTGTTTAATTTCAAAATAATTTAAGATTTAAAATTATTTGCTATTTTAATTTTACATAATTTGGTAATAAATTGTTAATAGCAACCTGGAATGTAAACTCTGTAAGAACAAGGCTTTCTCAAATTACTAATTGGATTAAGGAGGTAAATCCAGATATCCTTTGTCTACAAGAAACTAAAGTTGTAGACGATGCTTTCCCTTTATCGCATTTTGAAGAATTAGGTTATGAAGTTATTATTCATGGGCAAAAATCTTACAATGGGGTTGCAATAATAAGTAAGTTTAATATTGAAAATATAAATAAAGGTTTTACTAATAAGAATAAAGAGGAGAAATTTTCTTTGGATATTAATAAGCAAAAAAGGTTAATTTCTGCAGATATCAATGGTTTAAAAATAATAAATGTTTATGTGCCAAACGGTTCATCAATAGATTCTGACAAATTCGATTATAAGATTAAATGGTTAAATCATTTATCAGCATTCTTAGATGAGCAAGTGAAAGATGATGATTTAGTCTGTTTCGTCGGTGATTTTAATATAGCTCCAAGCGAAATAGATATTCATAACCCTCAAAAATACGAAGGGGGAATAATGGCTTCAAACATTGAAAGAGAATCACTCAATAATGTTCTTAAAGGAAGATTTATCGATTCTTTTCGGATTTTTGAGAAGAATACTGGGCATTGGAGTTGGTGGGATTACCGTAATAATGCGTATGAGCTAAATAAAGGTTGGAGAATTGACCATATTTATATCAGTAAAAACCTTTCATCAAAACTTAAAAGTTGTGTAATAGAGCGGAATCAAAGAGAAAATTTACAACCTAGTGATCATGCTCCAGTATTAATTAATCTAGAGATCGATAATAAAAATGAAGATTACTTAGATGGTGATGATGATCTTTTCGAAATATAATTACAAAAGATCTTAATTTTTTATAAACCTCAAATCGCTTTATATTAAAGAGTAATGTAGAAATAAACTAACTTAATTCCAAATTTTCCCCAAAATTAATTATTTACATTCCAAAGTTTCGCAGTAAAAATATCATGATGTAGAATCTCTATCTAATTGACAAAATTTTTACTTATTTCTAAGTTAGAACATAATGAAAATTTCTCAAAACTACATTCATTTAAATTTTGACTGACATATTAAAAACTACACATTCTGAAGAAGTTTTCTCTTCAGCTTTAGAATTAATGCCCGGAGGAGTTAGCTCCCCAGTGAGAGCATTTAAGTCTGTTGGTGGTCAGCCAATTGTTTTTGATAGAGTAAAAGGTCCCTATGCTTGGGATATTGACGGGAATAGGTATATTGATTACATAGGTAGTTGGGGTCCAGCTATTTGTGGACATGCCCATCCAGAAGTGATTACAGCATTGCAAGAAGCAATTGAAAAAGGTACTAGTTTTGGAGCACCTTGTGTATTAGAGAATAAACTTGCAGAAATGGTAATAGATGCTGTTCCATCGGTTGAAATGGTTAGATTCGTAAACAGTGGTACGGAAGCCTGTATGGCAGTTTTAAGGCTAATGAGAGCATTTACAGGAAGAGATAAAGTAATAAAATTTGATGGGTGTTATCACGGTCATGCTGATATGTTTTTGGTAAAAGCTGGTTCTGGAGTAGCTACTTTAGGCTTACCAGATTCCCCAGGAGTTCCAAGAACTACAACAGCAAACACTCTTACTGCTCCTTACAACGATCTTGAAGCTGTAAAAAAATTATTTTCTGAGAACCCAGATGCAATATCAGGAGTAATTCTTGAGCCTATAGTGGGTAATGCCGGATTTATTACTCCTGAACCTGGTTTCCTTGAAGGATTGAGAGAGTTAACAACTGAAAATGGATCTTTACTAGTTTTTGATGAAGTAATGACTGGTTTCAGAATTAGCTACGGAGGAGCTCAAGAAAAATTTGGAGTTACGCCTGATTTAACAACTCTTGGCAAAGTGATTGGGGGAGGTTTACCTGTAGGAGCGTATGGAGGAAAAAAAGAAATAATGTCAATGGTCGCACCATCTGGACCTGTATATCAAGCTGGGACTTTAAGTGGAAATCCTCTAGCAATGACAGCAGGTATTAAAACTCTTGAGTTACTTAAACAAGAAGGTACTTACGGAAAACTTGAGTTAACAACCTCTAGGTTAATTGAGGGTATTATTCAATCTGCTGAAAATAATGGTATTACAATCAATGGTGGGAGCGTAAGTGCAATGTTCGGATTTTTCTTATGTGAGGGACCGGTAAGAAATTTCGAAGAAGCTAAAACAAATAATTCAGAACTCTTTGGCAAACTCCATAGGGAAATGCTCAAAAGAGGCGTTTACTTAGCTCCAAGTCCGTTTGAAGCTGGATTTACTTCATTAGCTCATAGTGAAGAAGAAATTGATCGAACATTAGAAGCATTCGATCAATCTTTTAGTGTTATAAAAAACTAATATATTATCTATTTTGTCCGCCTACGATAACCGGGGGCATTGATCCGCTAGTGCCAGGAAGGCCAGGAACCACTTGAGTACTTCCATCCCATTTATCTAAAAATAGTTTAAAGAGGACTTGATCATTTAAGCCTTTGTTAAGAGTTTCGTATCTTAAAGCTTCTTGTCCAGCAATTTCAACTTCTGTTTTAGCTCTTAAAAGTAGCTGTCCTGCAATTTGTTTCTGTTCAATTGCTGCTCTATATTCCTCAGCAATTTCTAATCCAGTAAGATCTAAGCTTTTGACATCTACGTAATCAAAAGAATTCAATTCCTCAGCGACGGTAGAAGCGACTTTTTCAGAAATAACATTAAATTCAGTTGCTATTGTTTCTAATTCGTATTGTGAGAAAACAGATTTTAGAGCTTTAAGTAAAGAAGGTTGAACTATCTTTTGATAAACATCACTATTTCTACTAGCAATTGTGGCAAAAATTCTACCTGCTTCATCTGGCTTAACAGAATATTTAACAGTAGCTGTTGCTCTAATAACCTGAAGATCTTTTGTTAAGGTTTCAAATTTCTCAGGTTGAACTTGAGTTTTTATATCAAAGGGAAAAACCGACTGAACGAAGGGGATTTTAAAATTTAATCCTGCTCTTCTTGAACCACCACTTACTTTCCCTAAAGTAGTAACTACAGCTACTTGTCCAGAAGGAACTACAAATAAAGATTGAGTGAGCAATAGAAATCCGGTAAACGATAAAACAATTAGTAACGTAGCTGTTCCTCCTGGACCAGTTGGGGTGACATTTTTGAAAGATGTTGACATTTAAATATGCTTTTAATTAATCATATTTAAAGAAATTAATTAATGCATTGATTAAGTATTTAATTAAAATATTTTTTTAATAATTAGTTTACGTAATTAACAAATGAATGTTATGAATTAGTTTGCTTTAAATTTCTGCAATAATTGTAAATAAAGATCCTCATCTATTTCTCTTATATCGTATTCAGAAGGTAAGACTCCATTCTTATGCTCATGGGCAGCCATCCAACAAAATTTTTCAATTTCTGTTAATGAAAAACGTGGATAATCTTTTATTTTTAAGCACAATGATTCAAGAAGAGATTTTGAATAACCAGTCATTATAAGGACTTAATTATTAATATCTTATCTATAATTATTAGTTTGCAGAGGAATTTTATATGTCTCCTCCAAATTCTCAAGTAACTTAATTGCCAATTGAAGATCATTCTTGCTTTTGCTCATTACTCTTAATGTTTCTCCATTAATGCTTACATTAATCTTTTTAATTTCATCTCTAATATTTTTACTAATTTTTTTTGCAATTTCCTGATTAAGTCCTTTCTTTAAAGTAATGGTTTGCTTTACTTTATTTCCGCTTACTACTTCAATACTATTGAAATCAAAAATTTTTAAAGAGAGTTTTCTTTTTATTGCCTTTTGTCTAATAATATCAATCACTGAATTTAGAGTTAATTCACTATTTGTAGTTATAAAAATGTTGTCTTTTTCTAAATCCAAGGAGGTATCTGTTCCTTTAAGATCATATCTTTGAGAAATCTCTCTCTTCACTTGATCCAAAGCATTGACTAATTCTTGTCTATCAAAATCAGAAACCACATCAAATGAAAAATTTTCTGCCATTACTTAATTTTTAAATTAATTTAATTATCACCCCAAATAAACTTAAAAAAAAATAAAAGGAGTTAATTTAATCAAAAAATAACAAACTAACAACCTTACCCATTTCTTCTGCACATCTACAACTATTTAATAAAGTTTCACTATCGTGAAAAGCGAAACAAATTAATTGATCACATCTATTAATAATTTCTTGATTACAAAGACTACTTGCCATTGGCAAAGGTAACTCATCATTTTCGCTTTTCTCAACCAAATGAATAACGCTCTCTAATTGGTTTTTAATTTCAGGTAATTGTTTATCAAGGCTCTGTGGTAAAAGAACAGTCAGCAAAGACGGATTAATACCTAAAACAGCTCTAATTACTGCGGCATTAACTCCCTGAGATCCTGAGGTAAGGATACTATGCCCTTCTTCCGCTAAGGATCTTGCGATTAGTTCGATCAAGTGAATGTCAACTACTGGTACATGTCTACTACCCAAAAAAGCAATCCTTCTTTTACCATTATCCTGAAGTTTTGCAAGTTCCTGAGCTAAGGTATCAACACCTTCTGTTGAAGGTAGGTCTAAAGAACGACTCAAAATAAAATGGTTACTACATTTGAAATTAGCATTTATCTGAAAAATTGCAGGGAAAATCTATAGTTTCAAGAATATTTTTTAGATTTACATGCTCTTGAACTAATTGAACAGCATATGATGCCTTTATTGATTCATGTATCCTGACATGTCCAAAAGCTTGTTCAATAATTTCCACTGAAGCAAGAGTATCTAAGTCTACTTTTAAAATTGGCACTTCTAACTCTTCCGCTCTATGGATAAGTTGTAATAGAGGTTCACCCAAACCAGTTAGAATTAAACATTGTGTAGACGCTTCTAAAGCTGCGAGTTGAATATCAGTTCTTTCGGCTCCTGTTACGACAGCCATATTTCTCCTTCTTCTAAAAAATTCCATAGCGGAATTGACTCCCATAGCGCCAATACTTAATGTTTCAACGAGTAATTGTTCTTTTTCAGGACAGCAAATTACTTTTGCATCTAACCTTCTTATAAGTTCCCCTACAGTGACACTTCTCAGTAAAGGAGATTTGGGCATCACCCCAAATACTTTTATGTTCATCTCCTGGAGAGAGGGTATTATTTTATTTTTTATTTTTTCAACTTGCTCAGGAACAACAGCATTCAATATGGCTCCTGCGAAATGATCTCCTAATTGCTTTTTTGCGTCTAGTAAAGCATCTACACTTTTACTATCCTCCCATAGATTAACAATTAGGACTTTTGCGTTTAAATGTTTTGCAAGTTGTGGAAGACTCAAACCATAAATCATTCCTTCATTGAGGCTACCTGCAGCTTCAAGAATATTTAACCCAGCAAAATCGTCATTTACTAATGCCTCTATTTGTTCAAACCCTTTACCTGGACTTAAGTCTTTATTCGTAATTCTTTTCTCAGCAGATATATTATCTAACAATCCTACTGAAGGAATTAAGTTTTCTTCTGCAAGATTTAATGTAGTACCAATAAATTTAACGTCATCATCTATTAGTCCTTCATAAGTCATTGAAGGAAGATTAGTAAGTTCAATACAAGTTGCTAATGGTTTTCCTATACGTATTTTTTTTCCTTGTTCTAAAAGTTTTTTTGATATTCCCAGTACTAATGCTGACTTACCACTAAATGGCTCACAGGAACCAATTAACAATATTTGACTCATAATGAACGAAATAATTTATTCATAGATTTAAGATAATATTTTTTTAAGAACTATACAATTATTTATTTAATACTTTTAATCAAATAAAGTAAAAAACATAGTGCAAAGTAAAATAATCTATATTATTTGGATCTATGAAAAGAGTCTTACAAAATTCAATTAAATAATGAGGGAATTAAAAACTATTGGAATTACCGGCGCATCAGGAGCATTAGGGAAAGAATTAACAAAAATATTTCGGGGAAAAGGATATGAAGTTATAGGATTTACTCATAGTAAAAATAATTTTGAAATAAACAACGACTCTCCCAATGAATGGATTGAATGGCAATGTGGGAAAGAATTCTTATTAAAGGAGCACCTAAAAAAAATTGATATCTTAATTTTGAACCATGGAATCTACGATATAAGTAAAGAAAATTCAAATTATGAAAATTCAATAGAAATAAATGCTTTAAGTAAATTAAAATTTCTAAATTTATTTGAAGAAATTGCTTTCAAAAACAACTCATCAATTGCAAAGGAAATTTGGATAAATACCTCAGAAGCAGAAATATTGCCAGCTTTAAATCCCTCCTACGAAATAAGTAAATCGCTTATCGGTCAACTAGTTTCCTTTAAAAAAAACCTTCTCGACAATCATGAGGGGAAAAAATTAAAAATAAAAAAAATCATTTTAGGTCCTTTCAAGTCAGAATTAAACCCTATCGGAATTATGAGTGCAGAATTTGTATCTAATAACATTTACAATTTTGCAAATTTAAATTTTTTCTTAATAATCATTAGCCCTAACCCTCTTTCCTACATTCTATTTCCCATTAAAGAGTTATATTTTTTTTTATATTGTAAATTTTTAAAAATATCTAAGATTAGTAACTAAAAATCTCTATCTGTCAAAATTTCTATACCATCTTTCATTACAACGATTGTGTGTTCCCATTGTGCTGATAAATTTCCATCTTTTGTTATTACTGTCCATTTATCATTTAAAGTTTTACAAAACTTGGTGCCTTGATTAACAATAGGTTCTACAGCTAATGTCATACCCTCACGAAGAACAACATTAGGTAATTCGTTAGTTCGGAAATTAAAAACAGATGGTTCTTCATGAAGGTTTCGACCTACGCCATGACCTGTATAGTCCTCAACTACACTGAATCCATTGGATTTAACAATATCTTCAATTGCACCGGCGATATCAAGCAGAGTATTACCTGATTTAATTTTCGAAAGTCCGGCAAACAAAGCTTTAAGGGCTACATCACTAAGTTTTTGGGCTTGCTCACTTACTTCACCTACACAAATAGAGATACAACTATCTCCATGAAAGCCATCTAGATAAGCCCCAGTATCAATTTTAACAAGATCTCCATCATTAATTATTTTATTTTTGTTTGGTATACCATGAACAACTTCATTATTAATACTTGAACAAATACTTGATGGGAATCCATGATAACCCTTAAAACTTGGAACAGCACCCATCTCTCTTATCCTCTTTTCCGCAAAATCATCCAAATCTTTTGTACTCATTCCTGGTTTTATGAGGTCATTTATTTCTCTCAAAACTGTTCCAACAATCCTACTCGATTTCTTCATCAAATTTATTTCCCTTGAGGACTTTATTTCGATTCCTCTTCTTCTTTGGATAAAAGGAACTTGATCATTGGATTTAGAATTATTTTTATTTAATAAAAGATCTGCAAAATGTTTCATTGGAATAAATAATAGTATTAGGTAAATATGATCGAAATAGCCATAGTCTGCATGGCCACCTCAAATCTAACAGTAAGAAAAACAGAAAATGAAGTTTATTACTAATTCTAGGCAATTTCATAAATCATTGGCACCTTGGGTTTTCCTCCCATTATTCATTTCAGCTTTAACAGGCACATTTTATAGGATCTGTAAAGACTTATTAGGCTACTCAAGAGATGAAGTTCACTGGTTAATGTCTCTACACGAAGGGGAGTGGCTTGGAGATAATGGAGAACTAATCTACGTAATCTTGAATTCTTTAGGACTTATTTGGATGCTAATAACTGGGTTTCAAATGTTTTCAAAAAAAATTTCATTTCCTAAAAAGGTTACTAAAGGCGAGTCGAAAGGTTAAAATAGTAATCTTGAAGAATAATTAAGCATAAAATGGCAAAAGAGAAACAAGAAATTGAGTCAGAAATCATTAATGAAACTGACACTATCACAGACATGACTGTTGAGAATCAAGGTAAAGAGCTTATTGCCCAAACAAATTTAAGTTCATCAAATTTAATAAAGGAATTTGAAAGAGAGCAATTAAAAAAACAATTGCCCGAAATATATGTTGGAGATACGGTTAAAGTTGGAGTAAAAATTACAGAAGGTAACAAAGAAAGGGTTCAACCTTACGAAGGAGTTGTGATTGCGAAGAGACATGGTGGCCTCAATCAGACCATTACAGTAAGAAGGATTTTTCAAGGTATTGGAGTGGAAAGAGTATTTATGCTACATAGTCCTCAAGTTGCCTCTCTAAAAGTAGAACGTAGAGGTAAAGTAAGAAGAGCTAAGCTATTCTATCTACGAGATAGAGTAGGAAAAGCTACTCGCGTAAAACAACGCTTTGATCGATAAGGTTGTAAGATTATTTCAACCTAAAGGTCATAAAGGCGCTTATAATATTTTTATTGCGTCGTTAGTTCAGTTGGTAGAACGCAGGTCTCCAAAACCTGATGTCGGGGGTTCAAGTCCTCCACGGCGCGTTTGGATCAACATTTATAAATTATTTTTTCATTTAGATGGAGTTAGATCTTCAACCTGGGGATGTAGTTAAAGTCCTCGAATCAGCTGCTCTAGGATGGGTTCGTGCAAGAGTCATCAGAGTAAAATCTGGTGGAAGAGTTGTTGTTCAAAGCGATCAAGGCAGAGAATTTACAGCTAGAGGTAATCAAGTTCGATTAATTGAACCAGCAGGCTTTAGGCCTTAAAGAAAAATTAATAAGTTCCCTTCTAAAAAAAGAAACTAAACTATTTCTTTAAATCCTCAAATTTATGAATTTTTTTTTATTACAACAACATTAATAAAGTATTATGATCTGATAATTTTAAACTCAGTTATCTAATTAAATTAGAATAAAAATTCTGGGACCGTAGTTCAACTGGTTAGAGCACCGCCCTGTCACGGCGGAAGTTGCGGGTTCGAATCCCGTCGGTCCCGTTCTTTTCTAAAGGAAATTGGAAAAACGTTTAAGGTTAGCACCTAGTCCAACTGGTTTATTACACATAGGTACAGCAAGAACAGCTTTATTTAATTGGTTATATGCTAGAAAAACAAATGGGAAATTTCTGATTCGAATTGAAGATACTGATATTGTACGATCTAAATCTGAATATACAACAAATATATTAAATGGATTAAATTGGCTAGGACTTAATTGGGATGAAGAGCCCATTAACCAAAGCAAACGAGTTTCTGTTCACAAAAACTATATTAAAAGACTTTTAGAAAGTGGAGCTGCATATAGATGTTTCACTTCAGAAAGTGAGATCCTTGATCTTAGGGAAAAACAAAAAGAAAGTGGTTTGCCACCCAAGCATGATAATAGACATAGAAATCTTACGAGAAAGGAGATTAAAGAATTTATATCTCAAGGAAAATCATCTGTAATAAGGTTTAAAATTGATGAGGAAACAGAGATCAAATGGGAAGATCAGATTAGAGGCGAAATTAAATGGCAAGGCAAGGATCTCGGGGGCGATTTAGTTTTATCAAGAAGAGCTTTAGGTGATGAGATAGGAAATCCTCTATATAATCTCGCTGTTGTTGTAGATGACAATTTTATGAATATTACTCATGTTGTAAGAGGTGAAGATCATATCTCAAATACTGCAAAACAAATATTAATTTATAAAGCTTTAAATTTTAAATTACCAATTTTTTCTCATACTCCTCTAATTTTAAATAGCGAAGGTAAAAAACTTTCTAAACGTGATTCTGTAACTTCTATCGATGAATTCAAAGAGATGGGATACTTGCCTGAGGCTTTAGCCAATTACATGGCATTTTTAGGATGGTCTATAAAATCCCCTGAGAGTGAAATTCTTTCCTTATCAGAG
>QCSC01000036.1 GCA_003211655.1 Prochlorococcus sp. AG-469-F22
AATTTGATGAACCAGGAGATGGATTTTATGCAGCAAAAATTTCTTATAAATAAAAAATAAAGTATTTTATTATTAAATCTCTAAATCATATATTTTACTTATGAACTTTTTCCAAAAATAAGCGGCATTACCGCTAGATAACTTAGATTCTTTGTTTTCATCAAAACCTATCCAAACTCCGGTAGTAAGATTATTAATTGAACCAATAAACCAAAGATCCCTGTTTCCGTCGGAAGTTCCTGTCTTGCCATAGACTATTTCTCCTTTAATTGAGGCTGCTATCGAAGTACCTTCCGAAACTGATTTTTCAAGTAGATTATTTAGGCTTTTGTTTACTTCGAAATCTAAAATCTTCTCATGTATAAATTTATTTTCCCAAATTAATTCATAATTATTTGATTCTATTTTTTCAAGAATGCTTGGCTTATATAGATTTCCATTACTATTTATAGCTGCATAGGCATTTGTAATATTTAGGAGGCTATCTCCATAAGATCCGATAGCTAATGGTAGAAATTCTTCAAGCTGTTGTTTATACCCCAGGCCAAATAAATTAGCTAGATTTATAATTTTTTTAAGACCTATATTACTAGAAATTTTTAGAGGAACTATATTTGATGAAGTTTTAAAAGAATCTATTAAAGATATCTTACCTCGATAAATTTCAGAAAAATTTTTGGGACAATAATCTTTCCAGCACTTAGGTAAATCTTCGAATTTATCTCTTAATTTTATACCTTCTTTTAATGCTGCAGTATATGGAATAATTTTAAAAGTTGAACCTAAAGGCCTTATGGCTGATGTAACTCTATTAAATTCGTTTATTGTTGGATTCTTACTGGTTATCATTGTTCTAATTAAACCGCTATTGGATTCTATTGATAACAATGCTGTTTCAATATTATTAGGCCCTATAGACCTAGAAATTTTTTGCCCTATTTCCTGCCAATCTTTGTTGATGCTCGATTTTATCCTTAAAAATTTGTACTTTTTATGATTTTTGATTTTGTTATTTGTTTCCTTGAGGATGAAATTTACTAATAAATTATCTTTTGAATCTTTATTATTTATTGAATAATTTAATTTAACTTTTTCCTTTAGAGCTTCATTTCTCTCGTCTAAAGATATGTAGCCATCAATATACATATCTTTTAAAATTTTATTTCTTTTTTTAATAGCTAAATCGATATTTTCATAAGGCGAATAAATTGAGGGAGCAGGTGCTAATCCAGCTACTAAGGCAACCTCAGATAATGATAATTCCGTTATAAGTTTTCCAAAATAAACTTGTGAGGCTTCATTAATACCATAAGCTCCTGATCCTAAGTAAATATTATTTAAATATAATTTTAAGATTTGATTTTTACTGAATTTCAAATCTAATACTAAGGAAATTATTATTTCTTTAATTTTTCTTTGAAAACTTAAATCATTATTTAAGAAAATTAATCTTGCTACTTGCTGAGTAATAGTGCTTCCACCTTCTTTAAAGTATCCGCTCTGCATATTACTAATAAAGGCTCTTGATAAACCTATTAAGTCAATTCCATTATGGTTAAAAAATCTTTTATCCTCACCAGAGATAAAAGAATACTTTAGAAAAAATGGTATCGCATTTGTATTATCAAGAACATCGAATTTTCGACTTAATTTTCTTAATATTTTATTATCAGAAGAGAATATTTCATAAGAATAGGGTATTGATTTTGAAGTATTTATTTTAAGTGGGTCAAAATTTAAAGTAATCCTAATTAAATTAAGTATTGGGAAAAATATGACAAAGAAAATAAATATTGATGAGCTAAAAATAAAATATTTATATTTTATTCCATTCACTTTAAGCTACTAAAAAACTATGTCCTATTGCTAAAGCGGTGACTAACATTCCAGTTATAAGAAATGGCTGAGCGCTTGCCTGGTATTTGACATCAAATTTTAACGGGTCCCTTAGTAACCACATATCTTGAAATGTAATTTGAGGAATTACCAGTAAAACTAAAATTACTGATGCTAAATGTTGTCCAATAACAATTAATACGATAACCATTGCTAATTGAAAAATATCAATGAGACCAGCACTTATTCTACTAGCCTTTTTAATTCCAAATATTACAGGTAACGAATTCAATCCTAGTTTTGAATCCCCTTCAACACTTTTGAAATCATTTATAACTGCTATTCCGAGTCCAGAAAGACTATAAGCAAGGGTTAGTAATGCAGTAACAATAGTTAATTTCCCAAATAAGGCTTGTCCTGCCCACCATGGGAGAGCTATATATGAAGCTCCTAAAGCATAATTTCCTAGCCATCCATTTTGCTTCAATTTTAAAGGAGGAGCAGAATAGATATAACTTACTAAAGACCCACCTAAAGCCAGAAGAAAGACTGAGGGAAAACTATGTTTTGCATATAAATCTAATAAAAAAGAGACTACTAAACCAGCAATAAGTAATACCCAAATTTGTATTTTTACTTCCTTAATGGAAATCTTTCCAGAAGGTATTGGTCTATTAGGTTCATTAATAGCGTCAATTTCTCTATCAAAAAAATCATTAATAGTTTGGGTATAACCTGCTAGAAGTGGTCCGCTCATGAGCATGCATGCTAGTGAGGCTAAAACATTACTTATTGTCCACTGAAAGTTTCCGCTTGCGGCAGCTCCACAGATTACCCCCCATATCAAGGGGATCCATGTGATTGGCTTCATTAATTGTATACGTAGTTTCCAAATACTCGAAGTCTTCGAAGCCCCTTTAATTCCTAATAATTGTTTTGGATCATTCACTTTTAATATTTAACCTTTCTCAATTTCTTCAGGGAAAAACCAATTTTCCTCTCCATTTTGTAATTTAACAGTAATACCAATACTTCTACCATCGGTCATTTTATATCCAGTTGTTACAACTCTTGGGTTTGATGATATTTGATCAATTAGCTTTGAAGGTAATCTATCTTTAACTTTGTTAATGTTAATTTTAACTTTACTACCAATTTTGGGTAATAATTTTGTTTCAGCCATAAGAGGTAAAATGGAAGCTATTATGCAAGATTAACAGCCTTTGGACAATTTTTATTAAAATGGTAGCTCTTCGTTTAATTCCTTGTTTAGATGTAGCTAATGGGAGGGTAGTTAAAGGTGTTAATTTTGTAAACCTTAGAGACTCTGGTGACCCTGTCGAATTAGCTTGTAAATACT
Organism: Prochlorococcus sp. AG-469-F22; assembly: GCA_003211655.1. GTDB lineage: Bacteria > Cyanobacteriota > Cyanobacteriia > PCC-6307 > Cyanobiaceae > Prochlorococcus_A. The sequence goes on from QCSC01000036.1 coordinate 3,197, forward strand.
CAGAAGCAGGAGCGGATGAATTAGTATTTTTAGATATAAGGGCTAGTGTGGAAAATAGAAAAACATTAGTTGATCTTGTCTCTAGAACAGCGAAATCAGTTAAAATTCCATTTACTGTTGGTGGTGGAATAAATTCGATCAACTCAATTAATGATCTTTTAAGAGCAGGAGCAGATAAAGTAAGTTTAAATTCTTCTGCAGTTAAAAATCCAGATATAATTTCCAAAAGCTCTGCAAATTTTGGAACACAATGTATTGTTATTGCTATTGATGCAAGAAAAAAAATTAATAATCCTAATGAATGGGAAGTATATGTTAAGGGTGGGCGAGAGAATACTGGTTTAGATGTAATAAGTTGGGCAAAAAAAATTGAGGAATTAGGGGCTGGAGAAATTTTATTAACTTCAATGGATGGGGATGGAACACAAAATGGATACGACTTATTATTGACTAAAACAGTTGCAAATGCAGTTAATATCCCTGTGATCGCTTCTGGGGGTGCAGGCTCAGTAGAAGATATTTATGATGTTTTTACCAAAGGTAAAGCCTCTGCAGCACTTTTAGCTTCTTTACTGCATGATAAAAAACTTACTATAGATGAAATAAAATCTTTTCTTATTGAAAAAAAACTACCAATGAGACCTAATTAAAAAAATAATTTATGATTAATTAAAAATATTTAAATATGCGATATAAAAAAACTAATGAGGTTAAAACTATTTTTAATAAAATTTCTTGTAGTTATGACTTTTTAAATAGTTTGCTTAGTCTGGGATTACACAAATATTGGAAAAAGACATTAGTTGATTTATTAAAACCAATTGATGGGGAAAATTGGGCTGATTTATGTTGTGGAACTGGGGATCTATCATTTTTAATTTTTAAAAAAGTTAGGCCCAATGGAAGTGTTACTGGGATAGATAGTGCAAAAGAAATTTTAAATATTGCAATGGAAAAGTCGAAATTGATTGAAAATAAATTTATCTCTTGGGAGATGCAAGATATCTTAGAAATAGATGAAGATTTAAAAAATTATGATGGAATTTGTATGTCTTATGGTTTAAGAAATCTGGTCAATGTGGAAAAAGGACTAAAAAAAGTCTTTAATCTTTTAAGTGATACTGGTAGGGCTGGGTTTCTTGACTTTAATCATTCTAAATTTAATTCTATAGCTGATTTGTTTCAAAAAATATATTTAAGATTTGTTGTGGTCCCAATTTCAAAAATTTTTAGATTAAGTAAAGAATATTCTTATATTGAAAAAAGTATAAAAATTTTTCCAAAGGGAAACGAACTTATGCTAATTGCAAAAGGAGTAGGGTTTAAGAAAGTTGAATATAGGACTATTTTTTTCAATCAAATGGGAATATTAATATTAGAAAAATAAAATTCATCTTAATTATTTTTTCTCCAACAAAAAGTACATTTCCCCCATCTTGATATCTCACCTTCTGGTGCAGGACTATTGCATATTTTGCAAATAACCATATTATTATCCTTTATTCTGCTCGGATGATTTTCCCAGACTGTTTTTGCATTAATCTCTTTCTTATCTAAGCTTTTGACTTCATAATTTTGAATTATCTTTATTTCATTTAAATTTATTCCAAATCCGCTAATACTCTCCTTTAATCTATGTTTGTTATAAATTAGTGCCTGCCTCCATTGTGGATGATTTACAGCAATAATAAGAGTCTTCTGTTCAATTTTTAAGGGCTTACATGCTTTAGATAATTCCGGACCAATTAACTTTTCCCAATTCTCATTTAGTTTGGATAGTTTATCTAAGTCTTTCCATGATTTTTTGAAATTATCAATACAATTTCGCATTGATGATGGATATCTTTTATTCAATATTGGTAAATATCTTTTATTCAATTGATATAATTAAAGTCATAAGTTTTAAGATAATTTAATCTTGTCAAGATTGCCTGTTTTTTATATTAAGGATTTGTGAAAGTTTTAGGATCAGTAGCTAAGACTGCATATTACTACAAAAAAATCCAGGGAGTTTGTCCTAATTGGAAACTTCAATACAAATTAAAATGTAAAAGTACTGAATACGAACTAACAAATTGGCTCCAAGATTCTCCAATCAAAAGATATAAACCAAGAGCAATAGTAGCTAAAGAACAATTTTTAGGAACAGGTCAGAATTCAAGACGATGGATTTCTCCTAAAGGAGGAATATGGCTAAGTGCGGCTTATCCAATTTTTACCTCAAAATTTTCAAGTGAGATATTTAGTCTTTCATTCGCAATTAAGTTATGTGAAATGTTGAATAAGGAATCTATAAAAGTCGATTTAAAATGGCCAAATGATATTTTTTTTAATTCAAAAAAATTAATTGGATTTTTACCCAGAGTGATAACAAGAGGGAAAGAAATTATCTACTTAAGGATAGGTATCGGCATGAATTTTTTAAATAAAACTCCATTAGAGGGCATTTCTTTATCTGAAATACTTAATACTAAAAATATATGCGAATATTATTGGACTGCAAAAATCCTTAAAACTATTCATGAGTCAGTCGAATGTAATGATAGAAAAGAATATATTATTAAAAACGCAAATAAATATCTTACAAAAAAACATTTACCTAGAGGTTATAACTCAATGGACTGGGCAATAAAAGAAGTAGACAATAATGGGAATTTGAGAATTTATAATGGAATCCAAGAGAAAATATTAACGAGGTTTTAAATTTATTTAATTTTTAATTCAATTATTTTCCCATCTTTAAACTTTGCTATTTTTTTTGCCCGACTTGCAACTTCATCTTCGTGCGTAACTAAAACTATAGTTATACCTGATTCATGAAGTTTATCAAAAAGGTCTAATACATCTTCTGTCGTCTTTGAATCTAAAGCGCCAGTGGGTTCATCGGCTAATAAAATTGCAGGATTATTGATAATTGCTCTTGCAATAGCTACACGTTGTTGTTGCCCTCCTGACAATTGATTAGGACGATTATTTACTCTCTCAGAAAGTCCAACTTTGTCTAGTGCATTTTTTGCTCTTTTTTCTCTTTCTATAGGATCTACTCCTGCATAAATCATCGGTAAAAGAACATTTTCTAGTGCTGTAGCGTCTGAGAGAAGGTGGAATTGTTGGAAAACGAATCCTAATTTTTGGTTTCTTAACTCAGCTAATTCATCATCAGATAAATTTTCAACAGGAGTTCCATTTAATTTATAAACGCCTTGAGATGGTCTGTCTAGACAGCCAATAATGTTCATTGCAGTACTTTTACCTGAACCACTTGCGCCCATAACAGCCAAATAGTCACCTTTATAAATTTCTAAATTCACATTATCTAAGGCTTTTACGATAAGTTCATCTTTGCCATACATTTTTGATACTTTTTCTAAGGTCGCAACTTTTTTAGTCATTTATTAATACTCTTTTAAAGAACATTATTTGTTGTCGCTAATATATCCTGTAAAAAAGGAGTTTCTGATACTGCTGAATTAGCTAATTTGAAAAGAGGGTTAGAAAGTATTCCTCCTAAAGCTGTAACAGCTATGCAAGTATATAATGCAATTCTAAGTGGAGGTAATCCAATGATATTCCATTTAATCTCAGGATAAGATTTAACTATTTCAGAAGCTTCTTGTGGTTCTTTTACTACCATCATTTTTATAACCGAGATGTAGTAATAAATTGAAATTACTGAAGTTATTAATCCGACTACTACTAAAAGGTATTGATGGTTAGCCCAACCTGCAAAAAACAAATATATTTTCCCGAAAAAACCTAACATAGGCGGAAGACCACCAAGGGAAAGAAGACATAGGCTCAGACCTAAAGTAATTAAAGGATCTTTTTGATAAAGGCCTGAATAATCTGTAATTCTATCTGATCCAGTTCGGAGTGAAAAAAGTATTACACATGAAAAAGCCCCTAGATTCATAAACAAATATGCAGCTAAATATAAAACAGCTGATGAAAGACCATCTTGTGTTCCAGATACTATTCCAATCATTACAAATCCCGCTTGACCAATTGAACTGTAAGCCAACATTCTTTTCATTGAGGTTTGGGCCAATGCCACAATATTTCCTAGTGCCATACTCAAGATTGCTAAGATTGTAAATAATAGTTTCCATTGTTCATCGAAAGAAGAAAAAGTAGTGCTTAAAATTCTTATTGCAAAAGCAAATCCGGCAGTCTTAGATCCTACAGATAAAAAAGCTACTACAGGTGTTGGGGATCCCTCATAAACATCAGGTGTCCATTGATGAAAAGGAACTGCAGCAATCTTAAAAGCAACAGTTGATAAGACAAATACTAGTGATAAGGATGTAATAAATGATGGTTTATTTATTATCTCTACCCCAATGGTTGATAAGTTTGTGGAACCACTTAGACCATAAAGGAATGAGGATCCATATAAATAAACAGCAGCAGCAGCTGATCCAACTAGGAGATATTTTAAAGCGGCCTCTGAACTCCTAGGGTCTCTCTTGAGATAACCAGAAAGACAATAACTAGCTACTGATAAAGTCTCTAAAGATATAAATACACTTACGAGGTCCGTAGATCCACACAAAAGCATAGCTCCTAAAGTTGCTGATAAGACTATTGCAGCGAATTCCCCAATTGGACTTCCACTTTGCTCTGTGTAACGCCAACTAATAAGTAAGGAAATTAGAGTTGATAGTGCAATAATTGATCTAAATGCAATAGCTAAATTATCTGAATTAAAAGAGCCAAGGAATGCACTATTTACAGGGTTACTCCACTGTAAAGCGAGACTTATAAGAGAACTACCTAATGAAATGTAACAAATAACTGGTGCCCACCTTGAGGCAGTTTTTTCGCCAGCAAGATCCACAAGAAGAGTTCCAACAATACCAAGCAAAATGAAAGCTTCTGGAATAATTGCTTGAGCATTTAAATTAATTGTAAAGATTTCGTTCTGCACTTAATTAAATTGAATGTTTGATTGTAAGGATGTAAGAGTTAAACTTACTTGATTATAATTTGTGGGTATAAGTTTTGAAATCTTCGAGCAACATTGCTTAAAGGGTTTCAATACATCATAATATGCCCTAATTGATTAAAAAAACACTAATTTTATCGAAATAGACCTTGGATCACACACTTGTTATTGTTGAAAGTCCCACAAAGGCAAAAACTATAAGAAAGTTTTTGCCTTCTAATTATGAAGTTTTAGCTTCCATGGGACATGTAAGAGATCTTCCAAAAGGAGCAGCTGAAATTCCTGCATCAGTTAAAAAAGAAAAATGGTCAAGGATAGGTGTAAACACTACAGAAGATTTTGAACCACTTTATATTGTTCCAAAGGAAAAGAAGAAGGTTGTTAAAGATTTAAAAAATGCTTTAAAAGATGCTACTCAATTGTTACTGGCAACTGATGAAGATAGGGAAGGAGAGAGTATAAGTTGGCACTTAATGCAAATTCTTAAACCGAAAATCCCAACTAGGCGAATGGTTTTTCATGAAATCACTAAAAAGGCAATTAATAAGGCACTTGATGAGACAAGAGAAATTGATATGGAATTAGTCCAAGCTCAAGAAACGAGAAGAATTCTTGATAGGCTTTTTGGATATGAACTTTCTCCATTACTATGGAAAAAAGTAGCTCCCAGACTATCTGCTGGTCGTGTTCAGTCTGTTTCAGTAAGATTGCTTGTTAAGAAGGAAAGAGAAAGGAGAGCGTTTAAAAAAGCCTCTTACTGGGGATTAAAAGCCTCTTTGCTTAAAGATAAGATTTCTTTTGAATCTAAGTTATTTAGTCTAGATGACCAGAAAATCTCCAATGGTTCTGATTTTGATGAAAGGACAGGTAACTTAAAAAAAGGTAATAAATCTTTAATTTTGACCGAAGACAGGGCAAAGAGTCTTCTCAAAAATTTATCCAAGGAAAAGTGGAAAGTCTTAAAAGTAGAAAAAAAACCTACAATTAGGAAGCCTGTTCCACCCTTTACTACTAGTACTTTGCAGCAGGAAGCTAATCGAAAACTTCGACTATCTGCAAGAGAAACAATGAGATGTGCTCAAGGCTTATATGAGAAAGGTTTCATTACATATATGAGAACTGATTCAGTACATCTTTCTGAACAAGCGATTAGAGCGGCGAGAGAATGTGTAAATTCAAAATATGGGAAAGAATATTTATCAAGCTCAGCTCGTCAATTTAATTCAAATGCTAGGAATGCTCAAGAAGCACATGAAGCTATCAGGCCGGCTGGAGAAGTATTTAAAACTCCAAATGATACAGACCTTTCAGGAAGAGATCTTTCTTTATATGAACTAATTTGGAAAAGAACTGTTGCCAGTCAAATGGCTGAAGCAAAATTAACAATGATTAATGCTGAAATAGAAGTTGGGGAAGGATTATTTAAGTCAAGCGGAAAAAGTATAGATTTCGCAGGTTTTTTTAGAGCTTATGTAGAAGGTAGTGATGATCCAAGCGCATCATTAGAACAGCAAGAAGTCATTCTTCCTAATTTAAGTCAAGGGTCTGTTCTAGAAGTTGATAGCAAAGAGGCTACTTATCATGAAACCAAATCTCCAGCTAGATATACTGAGGCTGCATTAGTCAAAGTTTTAGAAAAAGAGGGAATAGGAAGACCTTCTACTTATGCAAGTATTATTGGAACAATTGTAGATAGGGGTTATGCAAATATTTCTTCAAACTCCTTGTCGCCTACATTCACAGCTTTTGCTGTTACGGCATTATTAGAGGAACACTTTCCTGATCTTGTAGATACTACATTTACGGCAAAAATGGAATCGTCATTGGACGAAATTTCTTCAGGTAATCTTGAGTGGCTTCCATATTTAGAAACTTTTTATAAAGGTAAAAATGGTCTTGAGGTGAAAGTTCAGAAAACTGAGGGTGATATTGATGGGAAAGCATATAGACAAGTTGATTTTGATGACTTACCTTGCGTAGTCAGAATTGGTTCTAATGGGCCATGGCTTGAAGGGGTAAAAATTGATGAATCAGGAAATGAAATACAGGCAAAAGGTAATCTCCCTATGGATATTACTCCTGGAGATTTAGATAAAAAGAAAGTTGATCAAATTCTTAGTGGCCCCTCTGATCTTGGAACTGATCCAAAAACAGGTGAGCAAGTATTTTTAAGATTCGGCCCTTATGGACCTTACGTTCAGTTGGGAAATACTGAAGAAGATAAAGCGAAGCCAAGAAGGGCCTCTTTACCAAAAGAGTTAAAAACTGATGACTTAACTTTATTGGAAGCTCTAGAACTATTAAGCTTACCAAAATTGCTAGGAGAACATCCCGAAGGTGGAATTGTTGAGGCAGATAGGGGAAGATTTGGTCCATATATTAAATGGATAAAAAATGAAGATGATTCTGAAAATAGATCTTTAAAAAAAGAAGATGATGTTTTTAAGGTTGATCTTAAGCGCGCATTAGAAATCCTCGCGATGCCAAAA
>QCSC01000037.1 GCA_003211655.1 Prochlorococcus sp. AG-469-F22
CTAGCGATAGGTTCAGGAGGATTATTTGGACAAGGATTTGGCCTCTCTACACAAAAATTACAATATTTACCAATTCAAAGCACAGATTTCATTTTTGCTATTTTTGCAGAAGAATTTGGTTTATTAGGATCAACATTATTGTTGGGTTTTTTAGTTCTTTTTTCTTATGTAAGCTTAAGAATCGCAATAAAGTGTAGGAATAATTATACAAAGTTAGTTGCTATTGGATGCGTAACTTTACTTATAGGTCAATCTATAATGCATATAGCTGTGGCAACAGGAACAATGCCCACAACTGGGTTACCATTACCTTTTGTAAGTTACGGAGGAAATTCCTTATTATCCTCATTTTTTGTGATCGGAATGTTGTTAAGGTGTTCACTGGAATCAACCGGTTATATAGGCATGATTAGTGCGCGAAAGTCTCTTCATTAGTTAGAATTTAGAAGATTTAGATTCTTGTTATCGCCTCAATTAATTTATTTATTTCAGAATTAGCTCAAAAGGGTAATTTACTAATGGAGCAAGGGCTTAATAATCCAGGCTCACTTACCATATTTTTAGTTTTTACTGCTGGCCTTTTAACAAGTCTTGGTCCATGTTCTTTATCTTTACTACCAATCACAATTGCTTATGTGGGTGGAACTAAGAATAATAAGTTTAAACTTATTAGTTTTTCTGGAGGGGTAATTTTTTCCCTTATTACATTAGGTGCCTTGAGCGGATTCTTAGGAAAAATATATGGACAATTGCCCTCTTACTACGCATCTTTAGTAGCTTTAATAGCAATTATTATGGGCTTAAACTTATTAGGAATTTTAAAATTCCAATTACCTAATGGGCCCGATTTGCAATTTATGGAAGATAAGGTGCCTTCTATAATTACTCCTTTTGTAATAGGTGGAGCTTTTGGTCTTGCTTCTTCACCTTGTATTACTCCAGTACTGGCTACACTTTTAGCATGGGTATCACAAGCAAAAAACCCTGCAATTTCAATAATTTTTTTATTCTTCTTTGGCCTTGGTCAAGTAACACCATTAATCCTTGCAGGAGCGACAACTGAAAATTTAAAGCAGTTTCTAGAACTCAGAAAATATAGTCAAATAATTCCTACTTTAAGTGGGTTATTTTTAGTTTCGCTAGGGATTCTAAATTTAATTTCAAATTGGATCTAAATGGTTATTTTTAAGAAATTTATTCTAAAGATATCAAGTTTAAGATTTGCAATACTATTAATAATTTTTATTGCTATTTCAAGTGGAGTTGGAACGTTTATACCTCAAGGAAATGATCAACAAGAGTATATTGATTTCTACAACGAAACGCCAATATTAGGATTTATTAATGGATCTCAAGTTATAAGACTCCAATTAGATCATATTTATACAAGTAATTGGTTTTTATTTTCATTAATACTGCTTTGTATTTCTCTTGCAGCCTGCAGCTTTAGGAGGCAAATACCGTCTTTAAAAGCAGCATTTAAATGGACTGACTATAAAGATGAAAAAAATTTTTACAAACTCGAATTAATAACTAATTACGAAATAATCCAAGATGCAGATCACATTTTAAAAGCTGATTCTTTACTTAGAAAAAAAGGTTGGAACATTTCCAAATTTGAAAATCGCTTATCGGCAAGAAAAGGCTTAGTGGGAAAACTTGGACCTATAATTGTACATATAGGGTTAATTATTTTACTGATAGGTTCTGCATACGGAAATTTCAGTAGCCAATCTAAAGAACAATATTTGAGATTAGGAGAAAGTTTAGATTTAATCAATGAGAGTACAAATTCAAAAGTGAAAATAAAATTAAAAAACTTTTTTATTGAACGTGAAAGTGATGGGAAACCAAAGCAATTTATTTCAAATTTAGAATTTTTTTCGAAACAACAAAATTTAAATGAAATAAAAACAACTCAAGTGAATCAACCTATCAGATTCAAAGGTTTAACTATTTATCAAGCGGATTGGTCTGTTTCAAATATTGTTGTGGAAATTGATACTGTTCTTTACCAACTCCAACTAAAGCCTATTCCTGAGATAGGAGATCAAATATGGGGGCTTTTAATTGAATTGGGTAGAGAAAATAAAAAAAATTATCTTTTAACTATTGATAATGAAAATGGTCCACTTAAAGTCTCAAATATCGAAGATTTTTCTGAAAATTTTGTTTATTTAAATAATAATCCATTGGAAATTAATTCTTCAAAACTATCTTTAAAAAAAATAATTCCTAGTAGTGGTTTAATTATTAAAAATGATCCTTCAATTCCATTTATTTATTTATCCTTTACTTTAATAATTTTGGGAACAATTTTTAGTCTTGTTTCCACAAACCAAATATGGATTTTATTTAATGAAAATACAAATAAATTATTTATTGGTGGCTTAAGTAATAGAAATCTTTTAGGTTTTAAGAAGGAATTTCTAAAATTATCAGATGAGATCAAGAATAATTAGTTTCTTTTTTGTCCATTATAAATATCTAATTTCATAGAAACATTTCCTCTAGGATTAAAATCAGCGTTTAAGTGAATCCAGTGTGGGGCAGCTGCATTTAAAAGATCATCCATAATTCTATTTACCACTTCTTCATGTGATATTTTGAGATCTCTAAATTTATTAATATAAAGTTTTAAGGATTTCAACTCATATACTTTCATATTAGGCTGATAGTAGATAATTAATTTTGCAAAATCTGGATAACCCGAAAATGGGCATTTACAAGTAAATTCAGGTAATTCAATTGAAATTTCATAAATTCTTTTTTTATTAGGATTTTCAAAACAAATTATATTTGATTCTTCTATTAGTCTTTCTCCGTATAAAGGCTTATTAGTCGAATCATGTAGATCAGATGTACTCATTTTTTGTTCAAAAATACCTTTACTAAAAGTATATAAAAAGCTAATAATTCGCAAAAAATTAAAATAAACTTAAGTATTACAAATCAATAAGTCAAAGGACATAAAACTTAGTTTTGTATCAACGGTAACAATCCCAGAGTTATTAAAAAGGCTTATATATATTTAGTTTCAAAAAACTTATGGACATCTGTTTGGTAAATATAGATAATAATTCAAATAAATCTCTAAAGCCCACAAGTGTTATTGGAATGTTATGGCTCCAGACCCATTTTGAAGATACTCAATGGGAGGCATTATCAAATAATCAAGTAATAATTTCAAAAGAGAATTCTAAGTTACTAATTAAGGATGCAATTAGCGCTGGGTTGACCATCAAATCATTTTCTGGAGTTTCAATGCTAGATGTTTTTCAGAAAAAGAATTAAACTTTAATTATTCAAGAACAAAACATGAAGAAAATTGAGGCAATCATACGTCCATTTAAATTGGAAGATGTAAAAATTGCATTAGTAAACTCTGGAATTGTTGGAATGACTGTAAGTGAAGTCAGGGGATTTGGAAGACAAAAAGGTCAGGTAGAAAGGTATAGAGGTTCTGAATTTACAGTTGAATTTCTTCAGAAACTTAAAGTAGAAGTTGTAGTAGAAAATGAAAAAGTAAGTTCAGTAATTGATGCAATTGCCGAAGCAGCAAAAACAGGCGAAATTGGAGATGGAAAAATATTTATATCATCTATTGATTCTGTTGTAAGAATTAGAACTGGAGATACCGATGAAGAAGCCCTTTGATTAAAGAGTTTCTTTTACTAAATTTTCTATAAATTTAGTATTTATTATTGGATTAGAAATCCCAAACTTAGACATCCAAGCTAAATATTCATGATTACCTGCAGGCCCAACTAAAGGCGAAGCTACAAGACCTTGAATATTCCATTGCAATTGATTTGCTGCATTAATAACTGACTCAATAGCCTCAATATGATATTCAGCCTTTCTTACAACGCCCCCCTTACTTACTCGATCTTTTCCTACTTCAAATTGAGGTTTAATAAGAAATATTCCCTCTATAAAATCTCCTGATAATAAATTATTAATAGGTTGTAAAACTAACTTTAGTGAAATAAAAGATAAATCCGCTACAACAAAATTTGGTAATAAACTTTCTTCAGAATAGATATCTAAAGACTTTAAATTTCTAATATTTGATCTTTCAAAGAGTTTCACTTTTGGATTTTTCCTTATTTTCCAAGCCGTTTGACCATAACCTACATCTATCCCATAAACCATTTTCGCCCCTTGTTGCAACAAGCAATCAGTAAATCCTCCAGTAGAAATTCCTGCATCTATACAAACTCTATCTTTAACATTAATCTTTAATTTTTTAAAAGCCTCCAGTAATTTTTCTCCTCCTCTCGATACAAATTGAGGTTCAGATTCAATAATAAATTCAGTTCCTATTAAAACTTGTTGACCAGGTTTATCGAAAATCTTACCATTGATATCTTTAACCTTTCCTGAAAGAATTAGCCCCTGTGCTTTCTGACGAGTCTCGCATAAACCTTTGTAAATAAGATAAAGATCTAGCCTACTTTTTTTAATCATTTATTCTAAAAAGGTAACTTTAAAAAATAATTACTGGCTATTTTCAAATTATATTTTTGAAACATCATACTAATTTAGAATTTTATTAAAAACAAAATACCTACTATTTATAAAGATAATCCAATCGCAAGATTTAGACATTTTTCAAAATGAATTGATATTTACAAATCCAAAAGCTTTTATTTATGACAATAATACTTATACAAATATGTTCAATGGCAAGTAGAACTTTTACGTATAGAGCAATTATGAGATTTTAGTTATAAAGTTTAAATTGAAGATGTTTAAAAATTGTGATTGAACGTTACACCTTACCCGAAATGGGGAAAATCTGGACTGAAAATGCAAAATTCCAGAGTTGGCTTAAAGTTGAAATTGCTGCATGCGAGGCAAATTGTTCTCTTGGAAAAATGCCTGAAGCTGCGTTAAAAGAAATTCGTTTAAATGCAAAATTTGAAGAATCGAGAATTAAAGAAATCGAGAAAGAAGTAAAACATGATGTAATTGCATTTCTAACAAATATCAATGAATATGTTGGAGATTCCGGTAGATACATTCATGTTGGAATGACAAGCAGTGATGTCCTCGATACGGGCCTATCGTTACAGCTAAAAGATTCCTGCGAATTGTTATTAGAGGAAATTGAAAAACTAGAAAATGAGGTCAGATCATTAGCAAGACAGCATAAAAATACTTTAATGATTGGCAGATCCCACGCAATACACGGAGAGCCTATTTCGTTTGGATTTAAATTGGCAGGATGGTTAGCAGAAATATTAAGAGATAAAGAAAGATTATTAATCCTTAAAGAATCTATTTCCATTGGACAAATAAGTGGAGCAATGGGAACTTACGCTAATACAAACCCAGAAATAGAAAAAATTACTTGCGAGTTGCTGGGTTTAAAACCAGATACAGCAAGTACTCAGGTTATATCTAGAGATAGACATGCTGAATATGTTCAAACAATAGCGTTGATAGGAGCTTCACTTGATAGGTTTGCTACTGAGATTAGGAACCTTCAGAGAACAGATGTTTTAGAAGTCGAAGAAGGATTTTCAAAAGGGCAAAAAGGAAGCTCAGCTATGCCTCATAAAAGAAACCCTATTCGTAGTGAAAGGGTTAGCGGTTTATCTAGAATTTTGAGGAGTTATGTTGTAACAGCTCTTGAGAATGTTCCGCTTTGGCACGAGAGAGATATTAGCCATAGTTCTAATGAGCGTATCATGTTACCCGATGTATCTATATGCTTACATTTTATGCTTAGAGAAATGAAAGAAATTATAAATAATTTAAAAGTTTATCCGGAGAATATGCTCAAAAATTTAAATATATATGGGGGAGTAATTTTTAGTCAGAAAGTTTTACTTTTACTTGTTGAAAAGGGTATGTCTAGGGAAAAGGCTTATAGCTTGGTACAAAAAAGTGCTCATCAAGCTTGGAATAATGAGAATGGTAATTTCAAGGAAAATATTGAGGGGGACCAAGAGATAATGACATTAGTTTCTGAGAATGATTTAAAGGTATGCTTTGACCCCTCAATTCACCTCAACAATTTAAATGTAATATGGGATAAGTTAAGTATTTAAATCCCTAAATATTATTTGAAGTTTAACCACAGTTTTTTGATGACCAAGAACTTTAGATTTGAAAAAGATAGTATGGGACAAATTAAAGTTCCTTCAGAGGCTTTGTGGGGAGCCCAAACGCAGAGATCAATTATAAATTTTTCTATTGGTGAGGAGTTAATCCCAATTGAATTAATTTATTCACTTACTGTTATAAAAAGAGCAGCTGCAATTTCTAATTTCAAATTGGGTTTAATAAATAATGTAAAAAAAGATCTCATTATTGAAGCCTGTACAGAAATACTTGATGGGAAACACGATTCTCAATTCCCTTTAAAAATATGGCAAACAGGTAGTGGTACACAAACAAATATGAATATCAATGAAGTCATATCTAATATTGCTGCGTTAAAAACAAATTCAGAACTTGGAAGTCATCATCCTATTCATCCAAATGATGATGTTAATAAATCGCAGTCTACAAATGATACTTTTCCTTCGGCTATTCAGATATCTGTTGTTACTCAAATAATTAAAAAATTAGTTCCATCAATAAAGGAACTTACTAAGGTTCTTGATAGTAAGAGTAATAAATGGAAAGATCTTATAAAAATAGGTAGAACTCATTTTCAAGATGCAGTGCCAATTTCTCTTGGTCAAGAAGTTTCTGCATGGTCAAAACAACTAAAGGACGCTGAAGATGCTCTGATAATTAGTCTTGATGAATTATGTTTCTTACCACTAGGTGGTACGGCAGTTGGTACAGGTATTAATTGTCCAAAAGATTTTTCAAAAGAATCTATAAAATCAATTTCAGAATATACTGGTTTATTTTTTTATAAATCAAAGAATCATTTCTCTTTAATGGCATCTCATGATCGATTAGCCCAAGTAATGGGTCAAATAAAAATCCTAGCAAGTGCATTATTTAAGATTTCTAATGATATTAAAATATTGTCCTCAGGACCTAGATCTGGCATTTATGAATTAATAATTCCCAAAAATGAACCGGGGAGCTCAATCATGCCTGGGAAAGTTAATCCAACCCAATGTGAAGCATTATCAATGGTATGCACTCAAGTAATGGGTTTTGAATACGCAGTATCAATAGCTAATGCTAGCGGCACTTTACAAATGAATGAATATAAGCCACTAATTGGATTTAATATTCTCACGAGTATAAAATTACTGAATCATGCGATAAGTAACTTCAGACTAAAATTAGTTGAAGGGATACAACCAAACCCAAAAACTATAAAAGCTAATCTTGAAAATTCACTAATGCTTGTAACCGCATTGGTTCCCAAAATTGGTTATGAAAAAGCAGCAGAAATTGCGAATCTTGCTTTTAATGAATCAATCAACTTAAAAGAAGCAACAATAAAATTAGGTTACTTAACTGCTAATGATTTTGAGGATGCTATAAATACTAATAAAATGATTTAATTGAACTACTTTTAGGAATTATTATCAATTCTTTTCGTTGCTGGATTAATATTATCAGAGACTTTTAACAAATCATTCGATTCAGAAACAGGAAATCTATTTATAGCTTTTAAGGCTAACTTTGCTTTATTTTTTAGTTTATTACTTACTCCTACGCAATATTGAATTTGTGATAAAACATCCATAGACCTTCTTAAGATCCTTACAACATCCCCCTCATCTAGAGAAGTATTAAAAATTAGTTCTTTCCATTTTTTACCTCTCGCCCATTCTGAAATTATCCCAGTCAACTCCGTTTCTAAAAAAATTGGAGTGTTAATATTAAACTTATTTTGTTTCGAGGCTACTAATTTTCTTAGGCTCTCTAACTCATTAAAAACATCTATAACTTTTATGGAAGGCTTAAAATTACACCAAAGATTGGGTCTTCTTACATCCACACAAATTGCTTGAATGATTGCGGCTAAATCAGGAGGGGTCAAATCATCCAAGTATCCACTAAGTAAAACAAGTCCAACCCATAATTCATTTTCACTTCTTATTGCACCAACTGATTGCCCTACTTCGGTAAGCTCTAAATCATTTAAACAGCCAAAATGATTCAAAATTTTTATTAAATCAGTAAATTTTATCCAGTTATGATTTTCTTTTTCTTCCATAAGATTATTTTTCATAACTATTTCTTGCTCAATCTCGATAATCCTTTTTCTATATCTTTTTAATTTTTTAAAGTCACCAAATTTATGCGCAGGCTGATTAGTAATTGTTTCTTCCAAATTAGTAATTAGTTTCTTTTGTGCTAACACTTCAGTTGATAGGTCATATTGAGGAGTTCTTAAATCATATTTTTCAGAAATATCAAAAATTCTATCAACAAAAGTTTGTGATTTATTATCACCTCTTACAACTTCTCCTGAGAAATTCATCTTGGGTTCTTCAAGCCTCAAAATTTCAATTTCTTCTAAATCAGGAAAAATATTGACTATGTAAGAAGGTTTTATAAGGATAAATAAATTATCAATTGTTAAACAAAGCAAACTTTTAATTTTTTTTGATTCATATATTTTTTTACAAATTAAAGCTGGAACAACTTTTCTATTTATTTGAGGGGCTTTTATGGAAATTAAACTTCCATCTTTAATAAAGGCAACTGCACTAGTAATTTCTTCTGATAATTTTTCAGCTGCTTGTTTTTCTAATATCCTCAACAATCTTCTTTCTTCTTTTAAACTACTTTTCAACTTTTCGTATGAATCGAAATCTTGCCATGAAATATTGGAAGTTATTTTTTTTAGTTCTTTTAAATCTCTTTCTAAATTATCAAGAATAGCGGTCTCTTCTGAAGATTCCCCTAAATATAAAAAGCTCCCAAAACTTCTTTTTATTAACTCTCGAGATTTATCTAAACTATAATTTTGCAAAAGATTAAGAACCATTCCATAGCTTGGTGTGAACTGACTAACTAGTGGATTTGGTTCACTAATAGCCAAGGTACTAGCTTCTTTTGCTCCCTCAAATCTAGTTTGTAAGGTTACAACATATCCCTGCAAATCCTTTCCTCTTCTTCCAGCTCTTCCTGACATCTGCAAGAATTCACTACTAAATAATAATCTATGTCCTTCATCAGTCCTTTTTGATAATGTTGAAATTACTGTTGTTCTTGCAGGCATATTAATACCCGCAGCTAAAGTTTCAGTTGCAAAAACAACTTTTATCAATCCTTGCTGAAATAGTTCCTCTACTAACTCTTTCCATGCTGGAAGCAAACCAGCATGGTGTGAAGCTATACCTCGTTTAAGAGCTTCACAATGAAATTTATCTTTTATCCCCTCTTCATTATTTTTTAGATAAATATCTAATCTTTGAGATATCAAATTTGCTTCTGAATAACTTACTAAAGATAAATCTTTTATATACTCAACAGCTTTGTCACAACCTCTTCTACTAAAAATAAAATAGATAGCTGGTAACATATTTCTCTCTGCAAGTTTAGAGACTACAAAGGCAATCGGAGGAGCCTTTGGTTGCATTATTCTTCCTAATTTACCTTTCTTTTTTTGCCCTTTTGGTGCTCTCCAAATCTTACAATTTGGATGAATCCCACTACCCTTATTATTCAAAAGAGGATGAAGTCCCTTGGCACTACAGAAAATAAAATCTAATGGAACTGGTCTTTTATTACTG
>QCSC01000038.1 GCA_003211655.1 Prochlorococcus sp. AG-469-F22
GAAACTTTTTATTACACCGGATGGAGAGGACGACTATTGGCAAAAAAAATTCAAAAACAAATACTTAAAGTTTCTCCTGGAAGTCCAGATAGAGGAGTGAGACAAGGTAGATATTTCGTTATTAAAAATACCAGAATGCCAGCAGTACTTGTAGAAATAGGATTTTTAACAGGAAGGTTAGATGCTAGAAGGCTAGAAAAATCTATCCATCGTGAAAGAATAGCTTATGCAATCACAAAGGGTATTCTTGAATATCTTTCTAGGATATAGTGAAACTTAAAATAGGAATATTTGATAGTGGTATAGGAGGATTTACGATTCTTGGTACTTTAATGAAAACCCGTAAGGATATTGAGGTTTTTTATTTGGCAGATACAAAGAGAGTTCCTTATGGAAATAAAAATATTGGACAAATAAGATACATCGCAAAGGATATTTGTAATTTTGAATTTGATTTAGTTCTTAATTCTAAAATCCCATTAGAATTCAATTCCCAAGCAGCTAGTGCACTAGATGATTTTGCTGGGGAAATACTTGAATTTAAAAGTAAGAAAATTGATAAGCAGCGAAAAAGTTTATTAAAAAAAAACTTTGGCATCATTTAGCGAACATTTTAGTTTTTCTATGTTTTAAGCTTGGCATCTGCTCTCTTATCTTTTTCACTCTATCTTTATCTGCAGGGGCAATTGCTGCTCCTTGTGTTTTTCCTGCATCAGACAAAACAGTCCCCCAAGGGTCTATAACCATGGCATGTCCATGACTTTGTCTTCTCCCATAGTGAATACCTGTTTGAGCAGGTGCTACTACATAAGCTGTATTTTCTATCGCTCTTGCTTGAAGTAAAATTTGCCAATGATCTTTTCCAGTAAAATCTGTAAATGCGGCAGGAATCATTAAAAGTTCAGCTCCTTTCGAAGAAAGGTGCCTGTAAAGTTCAGGGAATCTAACATCGTAACAAATAGATAACCCTATCTTGCAAAGGCCTGGGACATCAATAACTGGAGGATGTTCCTCCCCAGACAAAATAGTTGATGATTCTTTGTACAAATTACCATCAGGCAAGTCAACATCAAAAAGATGAATTTTGTCATATTTTGCTAGAACCTGGCCATCTTTCCCAAAAAGAGCTGATCTATTGAAAGTATGACGATTATCTCCAGCGGGGACTGGATAACCTCCTCCTAAGAGAAAAACTTGATATCTCTGAGACATCGTTTTTAGAAAATTAGTACACTTTATTGATAATTCAGAAGCCATTCTAAGTTTTTCATTATCTTCACCCAAGAATGCAAAATTCTCTGGTAATCCTATTAGTTCTGAACCTCTCCTAGAGGCTAATTCAATCTGCTCCTCAGCCTCAGCAAAATTTGCTTCAACATTAGAAGTGCTCGTAATTTGTAAGGCGGCAACTAAAAAATCAGTCAAGATCTCACTCCTAAAAAATAAATTCGCGAATTAAGAGGCATGAATTACACCTCTTTCAACTTGGGTAGGAACAATATCTAAACAATCAAGTTCAGAACAACACTTAAAATCATCTTCATAATCACCAAGACTTGTTAATCTTTTGCCGTGTGTTGCTGTCCTTAAACATTTTAGAATATCATTCTTCCAAACACTCCAAAGTGCTAATGAAGCTTGCAATTCATCATTAGATATATTCACATCAGAGTTGGAGTTTTCTTTAATATATAAGGCTAGCGCACCTGCTGCTAAAGAATCCTCTAGAGAATAAGACCCTTCCCATCCACTCCCTAATATAAGAACGTTTTTCTTATTTAAAGAAATTATCCTTTTAGCCACTGCTTTTCTATTTGGAAGAGACATTGCAAACAAATATTCTACATTTTGAACTTTTTTTAGTGATTTAGTACCATTTGTTGTACTCATAAATAGTCTTTTACCTTGAACCGTCTCTTTTGTTACTGATAATGGGGAGTTACCTAAATCAAAACCATCAATAGTTTTCCCACCTCTTTCTGCAAGCATTAGTCTTTTATTAGCGTCCCACTTTTTAGCAGTATCCTTTAATAAATCTAAATCAGAAAAAACTTGAATTGAATCTGCCCCGTTTTTCAAGGCCCAAGAGATTGTTGTTGTTGCTCTTAAAACATCAATAACAACAGCAATGTCAGAATCTGTTTCTGGAACATCATCTGCGACATGGTAATAAGAAAGATTAATAATAAGTTGCCATTCTACTACTATTATAGAAAACAGTTACTTAACTTTTAATATTTTTTTTAAAAACAAACTTATTGATATTATGTAATTATGAAAAAATCTATAGAAATTAAACCAAATTATTAATTTGAATACTAATCATATCCGCACAGTTAAAGGTGGGGGAAGTTTACAAGGGATACTAAACGTACCTGGAGATAAGTCAATCTCGCATAGATCTTTGATTATAGGAAGTATTGCAGAAGGTGAAACAAATATTGAAGGTTTTTTATATTCTGAAGACCCACTTTCAACTGCTGATTGTCTTAGGAAATTGGGTGTAAATATTCCTGAAATAAAAAAGAATCAACCTTTTACAATAAAAGGTTTAGGTATTGATGGTTTTAAAGAACCTGAAGAAATTCTTTATTGCGGAAATTCAGGCACCACAATGAGGTTATTAATGGGACTTTTGGCGGGACAAGAAGGTAGTAATTTTATCTTAACTGGAGACAAATCTCTTAATGAAAGACCAATGGGAAGAGTTAGCAAGCCATTATCACTTATGGGAGGCATAATTCACGGTAGAAAACATGGGACAAACGCTCCTATTTCTATTACTGGGAAGAAACTAAAGGGTTGTGTAATTGGAACTCCAGTAGCAAGTGCTCAAGTTAAATCTGCGATATTATTAGCAGGATTAAATGCATCTGGAACTACCTCAGTTATTGAGCCTGCATCCTCGAGGGATCATACTGAAAGAATGCTTAAAGCATTTGGGGCCGACATAAGTATAAGAGGAGAATTAGGAAGAAATATAGTAATGAAATCAGGAACTAATTTGATGGGTCAAAATATATTGATTCCTGGAGACATTAGCTCAGCAGCTTTTTGGATGATTGCCGCATCCATAGTGCCAGAATCTGAAATTGTTATTAAAAATGTAGGCCTAAATCCAACGAGAACAGGGATATTGAATGTGATGGATGAAATGGGATGCAAATATAAAATTTCAGACAAATCTACAATTGCAGGCGAACCCATAGGTTCTATAAATGTAAAATATGCAAGTAATTTAAAACCTTTTAAAATAGAAGGAGATATTCTTCCAAAACTTATAGATGAAATACCAATACTTACAGTAGCAGCTTGTTTTTGTTGTGGAGTTTCAGAAATTAAAGATGCAAAAGAATTAAGAGTTAAAGAAACAGACCGATTAAAAGTTATGGCAACCCAACTAAAAAAATTTGGTGCAAATATTTTAGAAAAAGATGATGGTTTAATAATTAATGGTGAGTCTAAGTTTCATTCTGCTGAAGTTGATAGTGAAACTGATCATCGTGTATCAATGAGCCTTGCTATTGCTTCACTTTTAGCTAAGGGCTCCTCAAAGATTGTAAGAGCAGAGGCCTCTAGAGTTTCCTATCCAACTTTTTGGGACGATCTAGAAAAACTAATTAACTGATCCGAGAGATTTCTTGTCAGAATTAAAAGAGGTCTTAACTCAAGATGGCAGCTTTACACTAAGGAGTCTTATTTTTCAAGAGAATTTTCATAGTCTAGAAGGAGCTCTAATAGAAACTGAAAATAAATTCATAAATCCCTCTGATTTAAAAAGATTTAGCGATAAGTCTTTGAGCGTTTTAGATATCTGCTTCGGTCTAGGATACAATTCAGCTTCATTATTTAATAACCTTATTAGACAAAATTCTTTTATAAATTGGTACGCTTTAGAGGTTGACAAAAAGCCTCTGAAGTATTCTTTAGGAAATAAATCATTTCAAAAGTTATGGCATCCAAAAGTTTTAAAAATATTTAAAGAATTATCAAAGAACTCTAAATATAAAGATCAATCTTTTGTATGTGATATTTTATGGGGCGATGCCAGAGAAAAAATAAAAAATATTCCTGCAAATATTAAATTCGATTTAATTTATTTAGATGGGTTTTCGCCTCAAAAATGTCCTCAAGTTTGGTCAGTTGAATTTCTATCAAAAGTGACTCAAAAACTTAATCCTCACGGATATTTAATAACCTACTCTTGTTCAGCTGCGATAAGAAGAACATTAAAAGATTTTGGTTTGAACATTTTTAATATTAAGCCAAATTTAGTCTCTAAAAATCTTTGGAGTAACGGGACAATTGCGGTAAAAATTATTGACAAAAAAACTATACAAAATAATTTATATTTTAAAAATTTATCTTCGATGGAAGAGGAACATTTATTGACTAAAGCAAGTATCCCATATCGTGATCCTACTTTAAGTTCAAATAAAAAAGATATCATCCAAACAAGAGTCCGAGAGCAATTGTTATCTAATCTAGAGACTTCAAAAAAATGGAGAGCTAAATGGGGCATGACGAAATAGAACTTAAACAGTAAAATTTAGATAAAATATCTGAATAAATATGCTAACTGTTGCGATATTAGCTGCAGGTAAGGGTACTAGGATGGCGAGCACACTTCCTAAAGTCTTACATAAATTATCTGGTAAAACTCTCCTTCAAAGAGTTATCAATTCTTGTAATGAATTAAAACCAGATAAAATATTCATCATCGTAGGTCACAAATCAAAGGAGGTTGAAGATTCGGTCCTAAAAAATAAGAACATTCACTTTATTGTTCAAAATCCGCAAAAAGGAACAGGGCATGCTATTCAAGTTCTATCTCAGCAAGTTAAAAAACATGACGGTAAATTGATGGTTCTAAATGGGGATGTGCCACTTATCAAAGCCGAAACTTTGAAAGACCTTATAAAATATCATGACTCAAAAACAGCCGATGTTTCCTTAATAACTTCTAGGAAAAAAAATCCTCATGGCTATGGAAGAGTATTTACTGAAAATAATTTAATTAAAAGGATAGTCGAAGAAAAAGATTGCAATAAACATGAACGTTCTAATTTATTGACGAATGCGGGGATTTACTGCTTTAGTTGGAAAAGTTTATCAAAGATAATTAATACTTTAAAAAGCAACAATAAACAAAAAGAAATCTATTTAACTGATACTATTACCTTACTAAAAAATTCCTATAGCTTTGAAGTTGAAGACAATGGAGAACTTCAAGGAATTAATAATAGAGTTCAATTATCAGAGTGCGAAGAGACTATTCAAGCCTTAATTAAAAAGAAACATATGCTTGGAGGAGTAACTATTATCAATCCAGCGAGTTGCACAATAAGTGAAGAGTCAATAATAGGTCTAGATGTAATAATCGAAGCAAATACTCATATAAGAGGAAATTCTAAAATTTCAAATAACTGTAAAATTGGCCCAAATTCTTTTATAAAAGATACAATAATTTATGATAATTGTGAAATTATAAATTCAACGATTTTTAATTCCAAAATAATGGACCATGTAAAAATTGGTCCTTACAGTCATATAAGACCAAATTGTGAAATTTCTTCGCACATCAAAATTGGTAATTTTGTTGAGATAAAAAATAGCAAACTAGAGGAGGAAGTTAAGGTTAATCATCTTAGCTATATTGGAGATTCTAAAGTTGGCAAATATACCAATATTGGAGCAGGAACTATTACAGCAAATTTTGATGGCACCAAAAAACATCAAACTAATATTGGTAAAAACTCTAATATTGGAGCCAATACAGTTTTAATAGCCCCTATTAATCTTGGTGAATCAGTAACTACTGGAGCAGGCTCAGTAATTACTAAAGATTCTCAAAATAATTCCTTAGCTATTGCGAGAAGCAAACAAGTAAATATTGAAAATTGGAAAAAAAACAAATCCTAAAATTAATCAATTGATTTAATAACTTTTTCAAGCTGCCAACAACGGCTACCTTTAATAAGGATGAAATCGCCCTTTTTTGTATATTTATTTATAGTTTCACCAACTTTGTTTATCTCATTAAGGAATAAAAATTTAGGACTCTTTTTTAAATAATCTGCATAAAAGATTTCTTCATTTTTTTCACAAATAAAAATACATTTTTTTATGTCTGATTTATTTATAAAATCAAAAAGATACTTATGATATTTTTTACTTTTATTACCTAATTCCTGCATACTACCAAAAATTAAAAAATGATTATTTGGATTATCTAATAAATTATCAATACATGCTTTTACTGATTCTGGAGAAGCGTTATAGGTTTCATCATATATAGTTGTTTTGGTTGATTTCAGAATTTTATTTCTTCCGTTTAGACTGACAAAATTAAATTTGTTAGTATCTTTGAATTCTATTCCAAACTCTTTTGCAACCGCATACACAAATAAGAAATTAAATGCATTGTGAAAACCTTGAAAAGATATTTCAAAGATCTTACCTTCTATGATTACAGAATTATTAGATCTATTAAAAAATCCTTGTAAATTACTTTTATTAATACTCTGAGCTTTTTGATTTCTATTTATTAGTTCTACTTTAATAATTCTACCATTCCAATTTTTTTTTAAAGTTTCCTCTAAAAGCAAATCATTTGCAGGAATAATTACAACTCCCTTTGGATTTAAATGTTTAGTTATTTCGCATTTTGCATTAGTGATATTTTCTTTTGAGCCTAGTATTCCAATATGAGAGCTTCCAATATTTGTAATAACTGCGATATCAGGTTCAGAAAATTTGGACAAATTTTCAATCTGCCCAAGACCTCTCATCCCCATCTCAAGTATTAAAGTTTTATCTTTAAAGTCAGAATCAAGTATGGTGAGGCCTACCCCAATTTCATTATTAAAATTTAACTGACTTAATTTGATTTTCCCTAATTGCTTTAAAACCTCTCCCATCATTTCTTTTGTAGTTGTTTTACCAACTGATCCTGTAATTCCTACAACAGGTATATTTAATTTTCTTCTTTTAAATAATGCTAATTTCTGAAAAGCTTCTAAAGTATCTGGAACGGTCCAAAAAGGGAACTTATTAGGTAATAAGTTCTGCATCCCATCTTTAATTACAACAGCTTTTCCTCCTTTTCTTATAACCTCATTAAGAAAATTATGTCCATCAAAATTTGTACCTTTTATAGCAATAAAAAGTTCGCAATTTAATATTGTACGACTATCTAGACTTATATTTTTAAAACTTTGAAATTGATTTGTAAGATTATCCCAATTTTTTATATTACCTAAAATCTTATTAACATCAGGTACAGAAAAATCCATTAAATTTTGGATCACATTTTTTTAAGAGAAGGATCAGCAGATTGCCCATAAGAAAATTTTTCAATTTCAGCAATATCCGGGGATGGCGCCTTAATACCACATACATCTTTATACATCGATTCATATTCTAATGCCGATCTCTGCCAACTAAATTCTTGACTCATAGCTCTGAGCTGTAATGATTTCCAACTATCTTTATGCCTAAATGCCTCCCACGATCGTACTAGAGCAGTATAAAAGTCAATCGGTTCAAATCGATCAAAGCAAAAACCTGTACCACTATTATTTTCTGGATCATGAGGCAAAACAGTATCAACCAAGCCTCCAACTCTTCTTACTATTGGAATTGATCCATATCTCATAGCAAGTAATTGACTGATACCGCAGGGTTCAAATCGGCTTGGCATTAAGAATGCATCAGATCCTCCATAGATAAGCCTTGATAAAGAATCATCATAAGTAAGAAACACTGAAAATCTTCCAGGATAATCTAATGCTAATTGCCATAATCCAGATTCTAAAGATCTATCACCTGTACCTAAAATAGCTATTTGAGAATCTGTATATGCGAGTAATCTTCGGGAAACTTGCAAAACCAAATCAACACCTTTTTGGTCCACTAGCCTACTTACCATACCTAAAAGATATTTTTTACTATTGACCTCAAGTCCCATTTCTTTCTGAAGAATAATCTTATTTTCTGATCTACTTTCTAAATTTTTAATATTGAATTGTGCAGGTAACACTTTATCTTTATCAGGATCCCATTCATTTAGATCAATCCCGTTGAGGATACCTCTTAATTTCCCAGAAATATAATTCAATAATCCCTCAAGACTTTCTCCATACTCATGAGTTTTTATTTCATCAGCATATGTTGGAGAAACTGCATTAACTCTATCTGCATACAACATTGCAGCAGCCATTGTATGGTCTCCATGCATATACCATGGACACCAGGTCATTTTTTCAAGCTTCCATCTCCATGGACCTTGATATTTTAAATTATGTATCGTAAAAACAGTACTTACTTCAGGATCTTGATGCATCCATACAGGAATCATACCGGTGTGCCAATCATGGCAATGTAGAACTTGGGGCTTCCAACAATTCCAAGAAAATTCGGCGGTAGCACTAGCAAAAAATGTAAATCGCCAGTCCTCATCTTCTCCTCCATATATTTGTCCCGAATCAAAAGTTGGATGTCCCACTAAGTAAATTACGTAATTATGTATTGGATGTTTTGCTTCATATACAGAGAAATCATTGCCCATAGTATTAGCTCTAAAGACTGGATCACTTGATACTTCTAATAGATTCCATAATTTGCCATAACCAGGAATTATAACTCTTACATCGTGACCAAGTTTTATCAATGAGGGTGGTAATGAACCAACTACATCTCCCATCCCTCCAACTTTGATCATTGGAGCGCATTCAGCAGCAGCTAGAAGAATTTTCATTGATTATTTATTATAAAAAGTGCTTTTTAAAGAGTAAGAAGCTATTAAGGAGTCCATCCGTAATCAGAAAAATCAGGTGGGCGTTTCTCAAGGAAGGCATCCCTGCCCTCTTTTGCTTCATCCGTTGAATAAAATAGCTGAGTTGTGTACCCAGATAATTCTTGAATACCTGCTATCCCATCACACTCAGCATTAAATGACGCCTTAAGTATCCGAATAGCAGTTGGACTATTTCGTAGAATCTCTCTTGCCCAGATTACACCCTCAGCTTCTAATTCTTCAATCTTTGTAATCGCATTTACCAATCCCATTTCTAAGGCTTCTTTAGAATTATATTTTCTACATAAAAACCAAATTTCCCTTGCCTTTCTTTGTCCCACTAATCTTGCTAAATAGCTTGATCCAAATCCCGCATCAAAACTCCCAACTCTAGGACCTGTTTGTCCAAATATTGCATTTTCAGACGCAATACTTAAATCACAAATAAGATGTAAAACTTGCCCTCCCCCTATTGCGAAACCAGGGACTAGAGCTATAGTCACTTTTGGTAAAGTTCTTATTAACCTTTGCAATTCCAATACATTTAATCTTTGATTACCCTCATCATCTTCGTATCCATTTTGACCTCTAACAGTTTGATCTCCTCCTGAACAAAACGAAAAACCCCCCTTTTTATCTGGTCCTGCACCTGTAAAAAGTACAACTCCGATTCTCTCATCATTTCTAACAAGATTGAAAGCATCTAACAGCTCACAAACTGTTTTTGGACGAAATGCATTTCTTTTCTC
>QCSC01000039.1 GCA_003211655.1 Prochlorococcus sp. AG-469-F22
TTTCACTAAACTTAAAACCTGCTATAACCGAATTGTGTTTTGAAGACTTTAAAAGGAACCCCAGTTCCTTTCATAGCTTCAATAACTTTATCTCCCACAGTCCCGTAAAATTCAACAGAAAAATCAGTCCCTAACTCAGCATGAGCTTCAAGATATACACCTACTGCTGGATTAGCTAAATGTGCAAGTAAAGCATCATCGTTTTTATAAACTTCTGACCATACAAAACAAAGTGGGTCGTCTGGATCTTGATCAAAAGTATGATGAAGCATTCCTGGTTCGTCTGCTTCAACAGCCTTATCTGTCTTATCAGCAATTTCTAAATATTCGGCAACTTTATCTTCCTTAATCTTTAATTTTGCAAGAAGCATAAATGGAGTGTCTGATCCAAAACTAGGCATAAAAAAAAGACCCTTGCGAGTCTAGGTGATGGGGATTTCTATCATGGCAAATAAAATAGAAACAAACAACCCCACCTAAAGTAAGAAATATTACAGTCAAACACCACATGTAGTGCTATTATTTTATAAAGGTTGGGTGATGGGGATGATCTAGCTTTTAAAAAGGGCGTTCTTAACGCCCTTTTTTTATGGATATAACTTATTAATAGCTTCTTTTTGTTCTTGTTTTTTTATTTCTTCAGCATCATAAACAGGACAAGTATTCTGATTAAGTGATGAGAAAAAAGCACTCTTTTTAAAACATTTGAATATAGGAGTAAGTAGTAAGCGTTTCATTTATTTATTCAACAATAATTGTCCCGCCCATTCCAAAAGAGGCATGCGGAGAACAAACATAAAAGTATTTACCTGCTGATACGCCCGTGGTATTCCATGATAGTTTTCCATTTTGCGTTCCAGGAGTTCCAGAAATTGTCCCTGTGATTACCTGATCACCTCCTCCACGAGAAAATTCAGTCTTTATATAGAACGGATGACGAGATGCATCAACATCAAAAATAATTGTGTCTCCTTTATTCAGTGTAACGGTAGGATCTTCCCCACTTACAGATCCATTCCTATCAGTTCCACTAAGAATATAGTTTCGATAACTCTCTGCTGATACATCTATTTTAAATACTTCTGAATCTGCAATAGCTGGTCCTGAGAAACCAAAAAGTAAAGGTAAGAATAAAAGAGATCTCATGAATTTGAATACTTTGTAATTGAATATTAAGAAAAAAAGAAGCTAATTGCCCTTCAATTCAGATTGAATCTCAATTACTAATAATTAGCTTTGCCAGTGGTAAGGGTTTCATAAAAAATGCAGCTAATAAAGATAGAATTTTTTAAGATTAAATAATTGAATTCTAGGGAGATTTAAATGTCTATCATTACCGACAATACAGTGCTAGTGCATATTTATAGCGGTTTAGAATCCCAAAATAAAATAACTTTAGGTTTACTTGTTGCACTTACTGCAGAAAAAAAAACGATCATAAAGTAACTCTTTTTCTGGCAGGAGACGGAGAAGACATATTAAATTGCAAACAAGCTGGAGAAATAGTTGGTCAAGGTACTGGAGATTTATACGAACATCTTGAAAATTTAAAGAATTCAAAAGTTACGATATATGTCTCAGGAATGTCAGCCAAATCTAGAGGTTACGATGAGAAGCTTCTAAATGGATATAAAGCAGAGTTTGCTATGCCTGATTTACTAATTGAAGAATCAATTAAAGCTGATAGTGTTCTTTGCTATTAAAAAAAAGAGGGTTATAACCCTCTAATATAGATCGACTGTCAATCAATTAAATTATCCCATCGCAGCAACAGCATCCGCAACCTGCTTATTTCTTTGAATGACTTCTTCATCATTTAAAACGGCAGTGATATTCCATTCGAGGCCAAATTTTGCTCTCCATACTCCGAAATGTTCAGATATTGCTAAGTGATTATCAGCTTTAAAGTCACAAAGACTTCTCCGGTTTCAGGGGCATGAAGTCTACTTATTAATTCAAATCCTTCAAAGTTATCCATTGGTGCACCGGAAGCAATATATTGCTCAAACATTTTGTAACCTTCAGATTGAGAGATTCCATCAGGAATTAATCCATGAACGTGATAATGAGCCATATAAAAAATAATTGTGTGATTACTAATTTAAAACCAATAATTAAGGAAGCACTTAATTTGTCTCTGAATTTAGATTTTTCAATTTCCTTTCTATTAATTAATCTTTAATTTTGTATAGCATGTACCGTTTTCATATTTTTTGATAGCTATTAATTAAATATGACTTATTTTGCTGAACCTAATAATATTGAATATGACGAATGGTTCGACGAAAATATTGAACCGCTGGACCTAATGAATTATTCAAATGAAAAGGAATTTAGTGATTCAGTACATGAGAAGTTCTATAAGATTTCAACTCAGAATTTAACCATTGGCTCCTCTAATAATTTTCACAAATAAAATAATTTAATATTCAATCTATTTTGAAGCATAAAAAAAAGACCCCTAATAGAGGTCTTTCCTTGGTTTAACTAAATCAAGTGTTTCCTTGTTTCCACTGTTTCAGTAAAACCTCTCCTGCACACCTTTTTAATATGCCATACATTCTCCTAAACCGGAAGGGGATGAGAAAAGTAATTTAATTGTCACATGTGCCAGTTATGACTTTCTGTTTTTATGTCAATAAAAAACACCCTAATTTAGAGATAAGGGCGCCTGATTATCAGAAATTAGTGTGTGAGGAGTTTCTGATATCATTACATTACTGGGGAAAGGTATCAAATATCTAGAGTATTAATTACTAAAAATAATTTTGTTAATAATTTCTAATATAGATAATCTACAAATAAAAAGATTATCGGAGAAAAGTAAATTACCTCTTTTTCTTATTGGACTGTTAATTAATTATTCCTTCACGATTTTGAGGTCTTTAAGGACTTGCTTATATTTAGCGATTTGGTTCTATATAAATAGGTTTATTTTTATTATGCAAATTTCAATCTTTGCAAAAGCAGTTTTCTTTTTAACTCTCTATGCGATTTCTGACCTTTCCATAAAAAATCATATTTTAAAAAAAACAATCCGCAGAGCTAATAGAGCTAAATCAATTTTTTAATATTTAAGATTTTTATTTGACTGAATGCTTCCATTATCTTCGTTTAGATAAGAAATAATTCAAAAAAATACCTCCAAAAACTAATAAACTACCAACTGCAGCAAAAGAGAGTAAATCTAATATTGATTTATCAGTATTTACTTTTAAAAATGTAAGACCAAAAGCAACTACAGGAAATAATAATATCGCCTTAGGAATAAGTGATTGATACCATTTTTTTTAAAGGGGATCTTCTTCTTCATTTAATTGTTGGTAAATCTTTTCTAACTTTTCTCTATATTCATCCATTGCTGTTTTTGCTGGTGATAATGAATTAATGAATTAATGAATTATTAAATTCTAACTTCTTAGAAAGTCTTTGGAGTAACTACTAAGTTGTTATTTTCTATTAAGAAAAAGGATAACCTTTTATTTGTGTTTCAGAGCCAGTTTAAATGTTTTAAAAGTTTCCAATAGCTAAGGAATCAAAAGAGTTGCAAGTATTTATTCTTCAAATTCAGCTTCAAAACTTTTCATATCCTCATAGAGAGTATTAAAAGACTTTTCAATTAGATCTTTACCTTTCCTTGTAAGTTTCAAAAGTGTTCTTCTTTTATCTTTTGGATCTTGTTCTTTAGAAACTAGACCTAAGCCTGCCTTACCTAGCCTATGATATCGACTTATATAGTCCGTCATCCTTGAAGCACTAGCTTTACTCATATCGAAGTATTTTTCAATATCCTTCTTAGTACAATTTTGATAGGTTGCTACGTACCAAAATACTGCCATTGCCTGTAGAGGAACGTCCTGAGAATCATCTAACTTCATGAACATTGTGAGGACTCGTAAAAGGTTATATGATTCGTTATCTATCTTTAATAAACCCTCCAATTTTGCTTGGGTCATATCTTTTTCATACCTATATATTCTTCAATTCTAATATTAAAAGTGACTACATGTGATTATAGATCCATAAGTGGAATGATTTGATTATATCACCAATTCAAAATAATAATTAATGAATAAAAAAATAAGAAATATAACTCAGTCTAAATCTTTAAAGAGAATTAATATAGGGGACAAGATTATTTTTCATTAATGTCGCCACCAAAACAAATAATGAAAATATAAATAGCTGAACCATTAGCCAGGCAAACAATTTATAGTTTGGATCTTTTGTAAAAAGATAAATATTTTTTGTAATAAGTGAATTAAGATGAACAACTTTTGGAGTTGCCTCTTTAAATTCATCTTTTTTTTCAAATAAATCTTTATTTGTAGCTTTATCTATAGGCTCTACAAATTCTTTTTGTTTTAAAGAAAGATCATCATCAAAATTATCCATAATCTTCATAAAGTCTATGAACTAATAGCTTAGTTTCACTTATTGATCTCAGAAAGGTTAATTTTAACAAATCTATGCTGAATATGTACCATCACTTTCTCTTCTAGCTTCAGCTAATGTAATTTCATGGAAAACCTTTTCGATCATATAAGCACTTTTTATCCCGTAACATTTTTTATTTGAACTTTTTACTAAGTCTCTTTGACTTATGTAATTGTATTCACAACAATTACATTTAATATCAATTTTCTTACCTTTATAAATATCCATAGCTCTCTCAAAAATCCATTGCTGAACTCGTATATTTTCCCAACAATCAAAATCAGACCATTCAGAAATATCCTTATCAAGAGTATCAATTAATCCTTGAACATCACTCACCTGGTAAAGATGGGCTTCTTCTCTTGCTATCTGCTTTATGCCGATTGTATTAATAAGATCATGATTCATTTCAATCATATTATAAAAAAATTTAAAAATTAAATTAGTTCTTCAATAGCCTTGGCTGGTCTTAGAGAAGGATCTATATTTCTTAGCATTTGAAAATCATTAAAATCAAACCCGGGGCCAACACAACAACTTGTGAGTGTAAATTCTCCGGCACTGCAAGCAGCCTGCCAATATCCAGAGGGGATCATTTCAATAGGATTATTTAAATCTAATCTAATATTTCTTAATTCTTTATTATCATCTAGAAAATATAAATTAAGGGGTGCCCCTTGAAGATAAATCCATATCTCATCGGAAGAATTTACTCGATGCCATTTACTTCTCTCACTTTTACAAAGTAGATAATAAATGCTAGTAATATTATTTCTTTTTTGACCATCATTTCTAGTCACATGATTTTTACTTCGTATGATTTCTCTAAACCATCCACCTTCAGGGTGAGGAGATAATTTAAATTTATTTATAATTTCAGAACTACTTTTATCTAAATTCAATTTGAGTATTTTTTTAGGATTACTTTAATATTTTAGAGTCAAAAACTAAAGCTTAAAAAATATCCAAGAAAAAGATAGATTAATTAGAAATCATTAAGTAGTATGTAAAGCTATCACTAGCAAAAGATTTTCCAATATTTGCGCCAAAATATAGAGCTGAAGAGTAAAGAAGTAATTTATTCATTTTTTAGAAGCTTTGACTAATTTCTTATAAAGTTTCTCTGAGATAGGCCGCATGGGAGGGAAGATTTTTAATTAAAATAGTTATTTTGAAATATATTTATTGTCACCAGATATACCGATGAGAAGTCATAAACATATGCCTTTCAAATAACTTATATAAGTTTATCTAATACACAAAAGTCCTTAAATAGGCCTTAAGCGATTGACTTTCAATAATTGAATTTATGCGTACAAAACTGATAGATCCACAAAATTCTTACTTTCATCTGCAAGTTCAGTCATTATCCTATTAAGCCACTCAGAAGTGCTCTCACAATAACCGACATTAACAACTGTTTTTGAGGTTGTTTTTTCTTGGTTTTTCATAAAAAATTTCTGATTTATTTTTTAAAATACCTAGAAATACAATCTATGAGAATAAGTCTTAATTACTATCACTATAAAATAGTTGCATTTAATACAAATTAAATATTTAAAAATATAAAAAAAGAATCATTTCATTGACATTAACAACCAATCAAGTTTATTTAGATAAAATTATCTGTTTTAATTGTGAATAACATTAAAATCGAAGAGTTAATGAAAGTAAGATTTGATGGAATTGCAAATAGACTTGGTCATTTAACAAAGGGAGAAAGCGAATCTTTATTGCTAGAACATCTTGAGTGGTTAGAAGGTGGGTGGGAAACAGAAGAAATTTTATTTTTAAAAAATCAAAATAAAAAATGGTGGTTTTAATAAGATTTTCAAATATAAGATTTTAATAATTTATTCTTTTCTTTAATTTTTTTAAAATCAATTATTTCAGAGTGATTGGTGATGTCCAAGAGGTCCTGGCCCTGATCCGATTTGATAAGAGTTCTTTAAGGATCTTTCAATAAAAATTTTTGATTTTTGAATTGACTCTATAAGATCAAATCCTAATGCTTGATAGCCACAAATTGCAGCACTTAAAGTACATCCACTACCATGCGTATTTTGAGTATTAATAAATTTATTTATGAACCACTTTTTCCCTCCATTGACATCAAGATAAAAGTCCCTCCCTTTCATATCCTTCAATCCACCACCTTTGATTAAAACTGCTTTAGCACCGAGTTTAATAATACTTTTTGCAGATTGCTCTATATCTACCTGATTTTTAATATCCAAATTTGACAGAAGATTTGCTTCAAAAATATTTGGAGTTACTAAATCAGCAATTGGTAAAAGTAACTTTTTATAAGCATTAATTGCAGAATCCTCAAGTAATTTAGAACCAGTTCTACTTACCATTACTGGGTCAATAATCTTTGGAATAGAAAAAGATTTCAGTTTTAGGGCTGTTGCATTAATAATACTATCGTTTAGCAACATTCCAGTTTTTAAAGATTTGATATCAAAATCTGAAAATAAGGTATCAATCTGGCTTATCAAAGTATCCTTCTTTAGAGGTTCTACACATTTTACCTGTACACTATTTTGAGCAGTAACACATGTGATCACAGAACATCCATGGACTTTAAGCGCCATAAAAGTTCTTAAATCAGCTTGAATGCCTGCACCTCCTCCTGAATCACTACCACCTATTGAAAGAGCAATATTAGAATACATAATTTTTTTTAAATTAAAAACTTTCTTAGATTTATTAGAAATTTGAATAGGCATTAAAAAAATCTAATTCCAGTTCCATAGCTTTTTTATATAAATTCTGAGCCTGATTAATGTCATATGGTTCTTGGTAATTATCAATTATTTTTTCAAGAGATTTTGCTAAATTATCAAAACTTTCATCGGAGTAAGTAAGAATCCATTCTTTATAAGGATTATTTATAATCATATCCGATAAATTTTTTCCTATCCAAGAATATAAACGCATGCAAGGAGTCATTGCAAACATTATTTCAACTGAACTTAGTTTTGAGGAAACATCATAAAGGAAATCCGTGTAGTTCTTTGTAGCAGGTCTTATATAGTTAGTAGAAAAATCAATCTGCCATTCTTTTGCATACGTCTCATGAAGAATTAATTCATCAGACACACCTACTAAGAGTTGGCTTAAAGACTTAATTTCACTTTTATCTTTTGATTTAGAAACAGCTAATCCATAAGCCTTAGCAAAGCTCTCTAAAAAAAAATAATCTTGAGCTAGATACTCTTTAAAAATATCTCTTGGTAAGTTTCCATTGCTGATCCCTTGAACAAATTTAGTTTTCAAGCTAAGCGAAGCTAGTTCGGAGTTATTTTCCCATAATCTTTTTGTGATTAACATTATTTTAAATTTATATTTTTAGTTTAGTCAGATTAGATTTTATTTATCTGAAAAGTAAATTAGAATTTTAACTTATAAGAATTTGTAGAAATTTAATTATTTAGAAGAGATATCCATTTCACTCTTAATCATTAGCTCTTCAGCATCAGAAAATATTTCTTCTGTTATTAATCCCTTTTCTTTTAATAAAGAAAGACGTTTAATACCTATTTCAATTGGCATTCCCTTACTACTTTTTGCCATTTATTGTTAATCTTGAGAAGTTCTTGGATGATTAAATAATAATTTCTTAAGACCAAAGAAATAAATAAATACCCCTAAAACAGCAAGCATAATATCAATAAAAAAAATCTGTGTCATAAATATTTTTGTCGATAACTCATTTATAGCTGATAGGCATAATTTGAGATGTAAGTAATTCGACTTAAATATAGAAAATTTTAAACAAATAAAAAAAAGAATAGGAACACTATTATGTATATTTTGAATTTTTATTATTAAAAAGACTAATTATTAGAATAATTTTATACATCAATTATTTTCCAATATTAGCTATAAATATATTAAAAAGGTAAAGCTATGTGGTCAAAAATTAGACTTACAATTTATGGAGCGACTTCACTAGCAGGATTAATTTGGCCATTTTATTTTATTCTTCAATTTATTAACTTAGTAAGGAATGGGAATATTCAAGGTTCTGTAATAGATGTAGGAACCGCATTTTTTGATGATGCATGGATAACTCCTACTTCTGGATTTATATCAGCTGATACAGGAGTTCTTCTCATATCAATATTTATATTTTATGTTGCAGAGGGGAAAAGATTAAAATTAAAATTATGGGGCATTTATTTTCCACTAACTTTTTTAATCTCACTTGCTTTTTCATTTGGTGTATTTATGTTTATGCGAGAACTCGAACTTAAAAAGGAAGATTAATTGAATGAAACTAATCGAAAACTATACTTATAGATTTCATAATTACACGCTCCCCTCACCTGAAAAATGTTTTGAATTAGAAGATGGAGATGAAATTTATATAAAAAGATGGATAACTAACGGCAAAATAAACGGGAAGCTTAAAGATGTTTTTGAGTGGATCGAAAAAGAATATTTAAGTAATAAAGAGAAACTAGAAAAAACCGACAAAAAAAAATATGAAGAAATAGTTAGGAGATTTTATATAAAAAATTGGCGTATAATTATTTTAATGAG
>QCSC01000040.1 GCA_003211655.1 Prochlorococcus sp. AG-469-F22
AAAAATGTTATTAAGTAAATTAGTTGATCTCATTAAGAATGGAGATTCAAAATTTATCAAAGCAAATATAATCGAAAATATAGATATTGAAAATGCTGCTTCTCTAGATATCGCATCAAGAAATCAAATATCCTTTTTAGAAGAAAATAATATTTTAAAAGAGAATTTAGGTGAAACTAATGTTTCAGCAATTATCACATCAAATAATAGTGAAATATTACGTTTATTAGAGTCACTAAATATTTCAAATATAGTTGTGGAGAATCCTAGAATTGCATTTGCAGAAGTACTAAATTTTATATATAAAGAAATTAATTTCAATCCAGGTATTGATGATTCAGCTGTTATTAGAGGATCTACAAAAGTAGGAGAAAATTGTTATTTAGGACCCAATGTTTATATTGGCGAAAATACAATAATTGGCGACAATAATAAGATTTTCCCTGGCACAACAATTTTAGGAAATGTACGGTTAGGTAATAATAATATTATTCATCCAAATTGTGTAATTTATGAAAATACAAGTATTGAAAATAATTGCGTAATAAATTCGAACACTGTTATAGGTTCTGAAGGGTTTGGTTTTATACCCCAAGATGGCAAATGGATTAAAATGCCCCAAAAAGGCGCCGTAATAATAAAGAGTTTTGTAGAAATAGGGACAAACTGTTGTATTGATAGGCCATCCGTCGGCAATACATTTATAGACGAAGGAACAAAAATGGATAACTTAGTTCAAATAGGTCATGGAGTTAAAATAGGAAAAAATTGTGCATTTGCTGCACAAGTTGGGATAGCAGGAGGAGCTGTGATTGGAAATGGCGTAATCCTAGCTGGGCAAGTGGGAGTTAATAACAGAGTGAAAGTTGGTAATAATGTCATAGCCAGTTCAAAATGTGGTATTCATTGTGATATTGAAGATGGAGAAGTCGTTAGCGGCTTCCCAGCTATGAAAAATAAATCTTGGTTAAGAAGTTCAAGTATATTTAAAAAATTACCTGAATTAGCAAAAAAGCTTCGACAACTAGACAAGAAATAAATTATTCTTTTAATAAATTAAAATCTAAATGAAGAAATATAAAGTTGTTCTACTTTCTGGAGATGGTATAGGACCAGAAATATCAGAAATTTCAATAAAAATATTAAGAAAACTTTCTAAGAAGTATGGTTTTAATCTTGATATTAATGAAGAATATTTTGGTGGTATAGCTTATGAGAAACATAATGATCCAGCGCCAAAAGAGACATTAGATCAGTGTAAAGCTAGTGATGCAGTACTTTTAGCTTGTGTAGGTGATGTTAAATACGATACTTTACCAAGAGAATTAAGGCCAGAAAGTGGTTTACTTAAATTAAGAGAAGCATTAAATTTATTCGCCAATATAAGACCCATAAAGATAAGAAAATCCTTATTGGATTCAAGTTCTTTAAAAAAAGAAGTTATTGAAAATGTAGATTTAATTGTAGTAAGAGAGCTAATAGGTGGAATCTATTTTGGACAACCTAGAGGACAAATCACGAACAATAAATTTAAAAAAGCTTTCAATACAATGGTTTATGATTCAAATGAAATAGAGAGAATTACAGAAGTTGCAATTAAGATAGCAAATCAAAGAAGTAAAAAAATATGTTCGGTAGATAAATCAAACGTTTTAGAAGTAAGCCAATTATGGAGAGATACAGTTTCATTAGTCACTTCAAAAGAAAACGATTTAGCTTTGAGTAATATGTATGTTGATAATGCCGCCATGCAACTCGTAAAGGATCCGGGCCAATTTGATGTAATTTTAACTAGCAATTTATTCGGAGATATTTTGAGTGACCTAGCCGCAATGATAACTGGCTCGATTGGAATGCTTCCATCAGCATCATTAAGCAATTCAGGACCTGGAGTGTTTGAACCTGTTCATGGTTCTGCTCCTGATATAGCTGGAAAAAATATAGCTAATCCTATAGCAATGGCTTTGTCTACTTCAATGATGCTTAAAATTGGTCTAAATGAGATAGAAGCAGCAGATGATATAGAGATAGCAATTGATAATGTTTTATCGAAAGGATATAGAACGTCAGATCTAGATAATGGTAATTGCCAAGTTCTATCATGTAGTGAAATTGGAGAAAAAATAATCCAAGAAATTTGAATAAAAAATTAATAAATTAAAAAATATCTTTAACTTGAACAAAAAGTTGGCATGTGACCTGTCAGAATTAATAGATATTGTTTTAATTAAATGTCTAAACGTCATCCAGTAGTTGCTGTAACAGGATCATCAGGTGCAGGAACAAGTACAGTAAAAAGAGCATTTGAGCATATTTTTGCAAGAGAAGATATAGTTCCAGCTGTTGTGGAAGGAGATAGTTACCACAGGTTTGAAAGAATGCCTATGAAAAAAGCAATGGCAGAAGCACTCTCAAAAGGGGAGAATTTTTCTCACTTCGGGCCAGAAGCAAATCTTTTTGACAAATTAGAAGAACTTTTTAAAATTTATGGTGAATCAGGTGGAGGGAAAAAAAGATATTATCTTCACAGCACTGAAGAAGCACAGGAACATAATGCAAGACTAGGAACATCATTAGAACCAGGTCAATTCACCCCATGGGAAGATATTCCAAATGGAACAGATGTTCTTTTCTACGAAGGTTTACATGGCGGTGTTGAGGGAGATGGATACAATGTTTCCTCCTATGCAGACTTACTTGTTGGTGTTGTACCTATTACAAACTTAGAGTGGATACAAAAAATACACCGGGATAATGCTGAAAGAGGTTATTCAGCAGAAACCATAGTTGATACTATTTTGAGAAGAATGCCAGACTACATAAATCATATTTGTCCACAATTTAGTAAAACGGATATAAATTTCCAGAGAATACCTACTATTGACACATCGAATCCCTTTATATGTAGAAACATTCCTACACCAGATGAAAGTTTTGTAATAATACATTTCAGAAAAGGGGCAAGAGAAAAATGGGGGATTGACTTTCAGTATCTTTTGGGAATGATTCATGATTCATTCATGTCAAGCTCAACAAGCATAGTTGTTAATGGAGGGAAAATGGGTTTTGCCATGGAATTGATCCTCACTCCAATAATCCATAAAATGATTGAAGAAAAAAAACATTCATAGATAGTTTTAGTTCCTTTTACCTAAGCCTTCAAAATAATCTTAATTTTTGAAGGCTTTAATTCATGCAAATAAATTTATTATTGTATTTGAAAAATTTAACTAATAAGGAATTTCAAATATTTATATAACTTCCTTGATAAAAGGGCCTTATTTAGACTTAAATAGAAAAAAACAGAGAATATTGTGTCTTTAATCGACTGGTTTGCCGCAAGGAGAAAAGATCAATTTGTTGGGAAGGTATCTCAAGATCCTGAGGAAAGTGATGGTCTTTGGGTTAAATGTTCAGAATGTGGCCAAGTTGCTTATAGAAAAGATTTAATTTCAAATTTTAATGTGTGTAGTAATTGTAGCCATCATAATAGGATTAATAGCAATGAAAGAATAAATATAATCGCTGACAAAGATTCATTTAAAGAGTTTGATGAATCATTAAGTCCCACTGACCCATTAAAATTTAAGGATAGGAGATCTTATTCAGAAAGAATAAAGGAGAGTCAA
Organism: Prochlorococcus sp. AG-469-F22; assembly: GCA_003211655.1. Lineage (GTDB taxonomy): Bacteria > Cyanobacteriota > Cyanobacteriia > PCC-6307 > Cyanobiaceae > Prochlorococcus_A. The sequence continues at coordinate 3,630 of QCSC01000040.1, forward strand.
CAGGGTACTGGTCTCAAAGATGGAGTAATAACAGGTTTATGCTCAATTAATTCAATGCCTTTGGCCTTAGCAGTAATGGATTTTAGATTTATGGGAGGATCAATGGGATCCGTAGTAGGAGAAAAAATTACGAGAATTATTGAAAGAGCAACAATTAAAAAATATCCCATTTTAATTGTTTGTGCCTCTGGTGGAGCAAGAATGCAAGAGGGAATGTTAAGCCTTATGCAAATGGCAAAAATATCAGGTGCACTAAAAAAACATAGAGCAAAGAATCTTCTTTACATGCCTTTATTAACTCATCCAACTACGGGGGGAGTTACTGCTAGTTTTGCGATGTTAGGAGATCTAATATTGGCGGAGCCAAAAGCTCTTATTGGATTTGCAGGAAGAAGAGTAATAGAACAAACTCTAAGAGAAAAGTTACCTGATAATTTTCAAACAGCAGAATATCTTTTAGAACATGGATTCGTTGATGTAATCGTAAATAGGAAGGAACTAAAAAGCACTTTGACAAAACTTTTAAAAGTCCATGGTGTAAAAGAACTGGTTAGGACAAATTAAAAAGATGAAAATTATTTTTAAATTTTTTTCTTTATGTTTTGCGTTTTTAATTCTAATTTTAAATAACTCTGAATTTGCAAATGCTGTCAGTAATGTAGATTGGGTACTTTTAAAAGAAAATAATGATGGGAAGGAATGGATTGATATGGGAAGTATTAAAGAAATAAATGCTGGAGAAATAACAGTTTTAACAAAGTTCCTTAAAAATATTAAAGAACCAAGCGATAAAGAAGAATTATCTCTTTATGTTATGAGAATTAATTGTAATGATAAAAAATATAAAGATACTTCAATTAATGGAATCCCACAATTCGGTTCAAAGTGGCAAACTTCAAATAATGATGAGCTTATTGATGTAGTTATTGAAAAAGGTTGTTCTGAAAAAATAAATTAATGACTAACATTAATATTTCACAAAAATTAAGAATCGCAATTGCTGGCTTAGGATTTGGAAAAAAAATTCATTTAGAAGCTTTAAAAGAATCAGATTACTTAATTCCAACTGCAATTTATCACTATAAAAAAGAAAAAGGACCATCATTAAAGAAAGAAACCGGTTTAAATTTTTACCATGATTGGGAAAAATTAGTTAAATCTAAAGATATCGACGGTATAATAATCGCTACATCTCCTGAATCAAGATTTAAATTAGCAAAGGAAGCACTAGAGAATAATAAACATCTCTTATTAGAAAAACCTGTTGCCTTAACCTGTGAAGAAATTGAAGAACTCCAAAGAATATCCTTAATTAATAATTTGAGTGTTTGCGTAGATTTTGAATATAGAGCAGTGCCTCTTTTTCTACAAACCAAGAAAATAATTGATGAGAAGATTTTAGGTAAAATTTATTTAATTAAGCTTGATTGGTTAATGGGCAGCAGATCTGATCCTAAGAGAGCATGGAACTGGTATTCATTAAAAGAAAAAGGAGGAGGAGTAATTGGAGCTTTGGGAACTCATGCGTTCGATATGTTGAACTGGTTTTTTGGAGAATCAATAAAGGTATCTGGAAAAATATCAACATCAATCAAGGAAAGATCATTGCCTAATTCCTCTAAGATATTAGAAGTAACAAGTGAAGATATTTGTATAGCTAACCTTGAAATAACTAATTGCGATAGCGCTCTCGTACCATGTCAGGTTTCATTATCCTCTATTTCAAAAAATGGAAGAGGTTTTAGTTTGGAAGTGTACGGAAGTGATGGTTCACTTTTCCTTAGGAGTGAGAATCAAAAAGATTACGTACATGGTTTTAATTTAAAATTTTCAAACAAAGAGGATAAAACATATAATTTGCCTGCTGATTCTCTCTACAATTTTGAAAAAACCTGGTCTGATGGAAGAATTGCACCTGTTAAGAGAATTCACAATTTATGGGCTGAGAGTATCAGCAATCAAACACCAGTAATCCCTGGATTGTCTGAGGGACTTACTAGTCAAAGAGTTTGTGAAGCAATAAGAAGATCCTCTGAGAGTGGTATTTCTATAAAAATTTAGCTATATACATTGCTGAGTAACAATTATCACTCGATACAGTATTGAATTGATTTTATTTTTTCTTCATATTCTGGAAAAATCAACTGAACCGAAACTTTAAAGAATGGCATTAAATTACTACAAAAAAGAGCTTAAAGAAAATGCTCAACATTTAGCTTCCAAGGGTAAGGGAATATTAGCTGTAGATGAATCAACTAAAACAGTAGGAAAAAGATTAGCAGGTATTGGAGTTGAAAATACTGAAGAGAATAGAAAAGCATATAGGGGAATGCTTTTCACCACGGAAGGTCTTGGTAAATATATAAGTGGCGCAATTTTGTTTGAAGAAACACTTTTTCAGAACCATCAGGATGGGGAATCAATGGTGCAAAAGCTTAATAAATTGGGAATTATACCAGGTATTAAGGTTGATAAAGGTTTAAATCCTCTCCCTGGAGGTGGAGACGTAGAAACATTTTGTTCTGGTCTAGATGGTTTAGTTGAAAGAGCAGCAAAATACTACGAGCAAGGAGCAAGATTCGCAAAATGGAGGGCAGTTTTACAAATAACAGAAGATGGTTGCCCATCAAAATTATCTATACAAGAAAACGCATGGGGATTAGCAAGATATGCTAGATCAGTTCAAGAATCGGGCTTAGTACCAATAATTGAACCAGAAATTTTAATGGATGGTGATCATTCTATTGAGAAAACTGCCGAAGTTCAAGAAGAAGTTATTAAGCAGGTATACATAGCTTGTCAGGCTAATGGAGTTTTCCTTGAAGGAACACTCTTAAAACCTTCAATGACTGTTAATGGAGCTGAGTGCCCAACAAAAGCTGATCCTATGAAGGTCGCTGAAATGACAATAAGAACAATGGAAAGATGCGTACCTGCATCAGTTCCTGGAATTGTTTTTCTGTCTGGAGGTTTAAGTGAAGAAGCTGCTTCGGTGTATTTAAATAATATGAATACTATTTATAGAAAAGCTTTATGGAACGTTTCATTCTCCTATGGACGAGCTTTACAGCATTCTTGCTTAAAGGCATGGAAAGGAAGTGAAACAGATGCTGGGCAAAAAGCTTTAATTGCTAGAGCTCAGGCAAACTCTGAAGCTTCAAAAGGTTCATATGTAGCAGGATCTCAACCATCATCTGATGAGCAATTATTTGTTGCTGGCTATACTTACTAAAAAAGAAAACAGAAAATATACACTTAGGTATTTAAATAGTTTCATTTTTATAGTGATTTGTATATCTAATGACGTGACATTTGATACCTCTATATATTAAAATCTCGGAACATATTGCTTATTTTTTTTAAGCATCTAATTAATTTTTAATTATGGCCCTCGTTCCACTGAGACTACTATTAGATCACGCAGCCGAGAATGGTTACGGTATACCAGCTTTTAATGTCAATAATCTTGAACAGGTTCAAGCGATCATGGAGGCTGCTTACGAAACTGATAGCCCTGTAATACTTCAAGCTTCAAGAGGAGCAAGAAATTATGCTGGAGAAATTTTCCTTCGTCACCTGATCCTTGCCGCAACAGAAACTTATCCAAATATTCCAGTTGTAATGCATCAGGATCATGGTAATGAGCCGTCAACTTGTTATTCAGCAGCTATTAATGGTTTTACATCAGTAATGATGGACGGATCTTTAGAGGCAGATGCAAAAACACCTGCAAGTTATGAATATAATGTTGCGGTAACAAAAAAAGTAGTAGATTTCGCACATTCAGTAGGAGTTAGTGTTGAGGGAGAATTAGGTTGCTTAGGATCCTTAGAGACAGGGAAAGGTGAAGCTGAAGATGGACATGGATTCGAAGGTGAACTTTCAACAGATATGCTTCTAACTGATCCTGAAGAAGCTGCGGACTTTGTAGCGAAAACTAAAGTTGATGCTTTAGCTATAGCGATAGGAACAAGTCATGGGGCATATAAATTCACAAGAAAACCAACAGGAGAGGTTCTTGCTATAAGCAGAATTGCTGAGATCCATAAAGCTCTACCAAATACTCATCTTGTGATGCATGGGTCAAGTTCAGTTCCTCAAGAATGGCTAGATATAATTAATAAATATGGTGGAGAAATTCCACAGACATACGGTGTACCTGTAGAAGAAATTCAAGAGGGAATTAGAAACGGGGTAAGGAAGGTGAATATCGATACTGATAATAGACTTGCATTTACAGCAGCAGTTAGAGAAGCTGCTTTTGCTGACACAGCCAACTTCGATCCAAGACATTTCAATAAACCTGCAAGAAAATACATGAAGCAAGTTTGTCTAGATAGATATAAGCAATTCTGGTGCGAAGGTCAAGCAAGTAAGATCAAACAAAGCAGCACAAATTATTACGCTGATCTTTATGCCAAAGGTAACTTAGATCCAAAAGTAAAAGCAGCAGTTTAATTTTTAAGCAAAGATAAAATTAAAAAAGACCTCAATATTCGAGGTCTTTTTTTATTGGGTAATTAAAGACCTCAAAGTATAGAGACCATCTACTCCGCCAATGGATTCATCACAAGCTCGTTCAGGATGAGGCATTAATCCTAAAACATTTCCTTTTTCATTAGTTATACCTGCTATGTCAGAGGTTGAACCATTAGGATTAGTTTTGTATTTCAATGCAATTAAATCATTATCAGTAAGTTTTTTAAGTGTATCTTGATCGCAATGATAACGACCTTCTCCATGAGCTATTGGTAATTTTATATTTTGTTTTTCGTTTAACTTTTGAAACCAACCTCCTTTCGAAGTGATCACATTCAATTCAACATCATCACAAATGAAATTGAGATTTTTATTAGCAACAAGTGCTCCCGGAAGAAAACCTGATTCAGTTAAAATCTGAAACCCATTACATATGCCTAATACACGTCTTCCGCTTTTAACAAAGTCATTTAAAGAATTTATTAATGGAGAGAATCTTGCTATTGCTCCACATCTTAAATAATCACCATAACTAAATCCTCCTGGCAAAACAATTGAATCAACATCATTCAAATCAGATGATTCATGCCATAAGAATTTTGTTTTAATGTCTAAACAACCTTCTAAAGCCCAGGAAACGTCACGATCACAATTAGAACCAGGGAAAACGACAATACCAACAGTAAAACAAGCCATTTATAATTTATTTATTGAATACTCATAGTCTTCAATGACTGTATTAGCAAATAATCGATCACATAATAATTCAATTTTTTCTTTAATATCTT
>QCSC01000041.1 GCA_003211655.1 Prochlorococcus sp. AG-469-F22
TTTTTTTAAGTTTTGAAAGAGTATTTAATAAATCCATATGACAAAAATCTGGAAGATCAGTCCCTATAAAAATAATATTTCTTGTTTTTTTAAAACTATTTTTTTTTTCTATAAGAATTTGCCTTCTCATCTTTTCTCCTAAACATCCTCTACCTTGTAATTTAAAGTTTTTAATTCCTAATTCATTACTCCACCTTTTACTATTTTTTAATCCTAGTCCAGATATTGCTAAGGAAATATCAATCAAACCTTTATTCTCTAGAAATTTCGCAACTGAAACAGTATGGCCTGTCATTTTTTTCTGCACTTTTGCAGAACTAATTTTCCCTATATCTTTTGATAATCTATTTTTGCAACGACCATAAGCATGCCACTTAGCCATCACTATGAGTAGTGCTTTATCCAACAAAACATAAACAAGGTGTAATTATTATAAGGTTTAGGCAATTAATAGATTTCACTTTTTTTAAATTTATAATCTGCATTGTTAATAAATTTTAAATTTATCATGATCTTATGATTTGAGACTGACCAATTAATAAATTCCCACTAGATTAAATATCTATTGAAAAAATTTAGTGCAAGCAGCCAATCCTATTTGGGCAGAAGTTCAACAACTACTTCAAAAGAATTTAAGCAAGCCTTCTTTCGAAACTTGGATAAGGCCAGCAAAATTTAATTGTTTTGAAAATGGATTGTTAACTCTGATTACTCCAAATAACTTTACAAGTGATTGGCTAAGAAAAAATTATAGTGAAACTATTGAAAAAGCTGCAGAAGAAATATGTGGACATAATGTAAAAGTAATTTTTAAATCTGAAACTAATATCAACAACAATTCAAATTCTTCTGATTCTGTTAGCCTGCAAAATATTAATTCTCAATCAAAATCATTTTCGATAAATCAAGGTAATAATTTAATTAATAGATCAAAAAAATTTCATTCTTTAAATACACGTTATGTCTTTAAAAGATTTGTTGTAGGTCCTAATAGTCGAATGGCCCATGCTGCAGCTTTAGCAGTGGCAGAATCTCCAGGAAGAGAATTTAATCCCTTATTTATTTGTGGTGGTGTCGGCCTTGGAAAGACTCACTTGATGCAAGCTGTTGGTCATTATCGAGTAGAAATTGATCCAGATGCGAAAGTTTTATATGTCTCCACTGAAACTTTTAGCAGTGATTTAATTCAATCTATTAGAAAAGATGGAATGCATGCCTTTAAAAATAAATATAGATCAGTAGATCTATTATTAATTGACGATATACAATTCTTGGAAGGCAAGGAATATACACAAGAAGAATTTTTTAATACTTTCAATGCTTTATATGAAGCGGGTAAACAAATCGTTATTGCAAGTGATAGGCCTCCTAGTCAAATACCTAAATTACAAGAAAGGCTAATTTCAAGATTCTCAATGGGATTAATAGCAGATATTCAACCTCCTGATATAGAGACAAGAATGGCGATTCTGCAGAAAAAAGCTGAACAAGAAAGAATGAATCTTCCAAGAGATTTGATTCAATTTATAGCAGGAAGATTTTCTTCAAATATTCGAGAATTAGAGGGAGCCTTTACTAGGGCAGTAGCTTTTGCCTCAATAACTGGATTACCTTTGACAGTTCAATCAATTGCTCCAATGCTTGATCCAAATAGCGTTGGAGTAGTAGTGACTCCTAAGCAGGTAATTAAAAAAGTCTCAGATTTCTTTGAAGTTTCAGCTGAAGAATTAGTTAGTTCAAGCAGAAGAAAGCCAGTCAGCCAGGCAAGACAAATAGGCATGTATCTAATGAGGCAGGGAACTGATCTAAGCCTTCCAAAAATTGGAGATGAATTTGGAGGTAAAGACCATACAACAGTTATGTATGCTATTGATCAAGTGGAAAAAAAATTGTCAAGTGATCCAAATGTTGCTAGTCAAGTTCAAAAAATAAAAGATTTACTTCAAATCGATTCAAGAAAAAATTTATAATCTTTATTTTAATATAAATCTGGCAGGATCTTGATCATATCTATGTTTTTCTGGAATCTTATCAATTTTGGAATTAAGATTCGTTGACTCAATTTTATTTAAAGATTGTCTTAATATCCTTGCAGAAATTATAGGCATATCTCTTGGCACAGAAATTCTGTTTTTTAAGTAGTTGATAGATGTAGCTCCCTTTTTGGGAACTTCATTGATTTCGGAGGTAATCATATGGGTAAGAGCGGCCCTTAATGATTCCTCAAATAAGTCTTTTTCATAAGGATTAGCGTTAATAATATTGTCTTTATGTTTTAGGACTCTTTTAAGTGCAAATTTAGCGTAATAATCCAGGTCAACATCTTGATTAAATTCCAAGTTCCCTAGTCCTTCTCCAACATCTATTAGATTAGAAAAGGAAATTTGTTGATCATTAACATCCTTAAAGCAGCCACCCATTTGAGGAGGTAGATCATGGGAATGAGTATGAAAATCACCTTGAGTACCTCTATATGCACTGAAATTTTCAAAAAGGGTTAACCATCTATCAATAAAAGGATAATTATTTCTTAAATCGAACCCCTTGTAATAACCTAATGAAGCATTCATTCTTTCCATATATGGAATAAAAATTATATCTCCAGTACCTGGCTCTAATTTTTCTGAATCATGTATTGGTGAATCAATAAATCCTGTTTTGGATAAACTTAATATGTTTTCTAATTTGCAAATAGATTCTCTAAATTTTTTTTTTCGAAAGGATTCATCTAAATAACTAAAGCTTTTTCTGCAAAGCCAATTACACCATGATCTAAAAATTTCTCTTTCTAAATTTCTTACTTCTCCAATATCCTTTGATAATAGAGAGGAACCAAGTGTTCCAAATTCATTTTCTAAAAAAGTAATAATATTATCACTTTCAGTTATTATCTTGCCATTCAATTCTATCGCAGGTAATTTACCAGAACTAACTTTGTTGAGATACCACTTTTCTTTTTGGCCATAACAATACATATTTATTTTTTTAACTTTGTAAGGAATCCTTTTGAATTCAAGCCATAACCATATTTTTTGACAGTAAGGGCACCAAGAATGTCGATCTCTATAGAAAATCAGGTCGACTTCTTTTTCACAATGGCCAAATAATCTTAAATTTGAATAAGAATTATTTATCCCATTAACTCTGTCAATATCATCAATTTTGAATTTACTCAAATCAGCCCAACTCAAGATGTTATTCATTTATTGAATTTAAGCTTTATATTTACGATATAATAAATGATTTTAAAGGTTTTGGAATTCGAATTTGACTTAATTGTTGTGGGTGCTGGTTCGGGAGGATTGGCTGCTGCAAAACGGGCTGCGAGTTATGGCGCAAAAGTTGCAATAATTGAAGTAAACAAAATTGGTGGGACCTGCGTTATTCGAGGTTGCGTGCCAAAAAAATTGATGGTTTATGCTGCTAATAATAGAAGAAATATGATTTCTTCTGAAGGGTATGGGTTAATAAGCAAAGAAATAACTTTTGAATCAAATATTTTACTAAAAAATGTGAGAGAAGAAGTTTCTAGATTAAGTGTTTTACATTCAAATTCTTTAAAAAAATTAAACGTTAAAGTTTTTGAGGGCCTTGGAAGATTTTTAAATCAAAATACGGTAGAAGTAGTTTGTCCAAAAACAAAAAATATTTTAAGAAAAGTAAGTGCCAAAAGTATTCTTATTTCAGTTGGTGGCAAACCAAAAAAATTAAATATTCCTGGAACAGACTTAGCGTGGAGCAGCGATGATATTTTTGAATTAAAAGATTTTCCTAAGAAATTATTAATAGTTGGGGGAGGTTATATTGCCTGTGAATTTGCTTCCATTTTTAAAAACTTAGGCACTGAAGTTACTCAATTAATAAGAGGTGAGAACTTGTTAAATGGTTTTGACAAAGATTTATCTGAATGTTTAGAAAAATCAATGACTGCCTTAGGTATAAATTTAAAATTCAAAAATCAGTTAAAGTCCATTAAAAAAATAAATGATGATCTAGAGTCGACCTTGGAATCAGGAAGTAAATTATTAACCGATAATATACTTGTTGCAACTGGACGAGAGCCTTCTCTTAAAAGATTAAATTTAGATACTTTAAATCTAAAAATGGATGGAATATATTTAGAAGTTAATGAGCTTAATCAGACAAGTCATTCTAATATATTTGCTATTGGAGATATAATAAAAAAACCAAATTTAACCCCTGTAGCAATTGAACAAGGGAGAGTTTTTGCAGATAATTATTTCGCTGCTCTTAAAAGAAAAGTTAATTATGAAAATATTCCTAAGGCAGTCTTTACTATCCCAGAAATTTCAACAGTTGGACTTAGTGAGGAAAAGGCAAATGAAATTTATTCGGAAGTAAATGTGCAAGTTTTTAAATGTAATTTTACGCCTATGTCTAATACCTTTAAAAAAAATAAATCTAAATGTATGTTAAAACTTGTGGTCAATAAAAAAAATGATAAGGTCCTAGGCTGCCATATGTTTGGAGAAGCAGCCTCTGAGATTATACAAATGGTTGCAGTGTCTTTAAATGCAGGGATTACTAAAAAGGATTTTGATATTACTATGGCGTTGCATCCTACTATTTCAGAGGAATTTGTAACTATGTACGGGTAATTAAATTATCTTCTGGTTATTTTGAGACTTTCTTGGGCAAAAAGGAGTACTGTTAAAAATGCAAAATAAACAAAAATACAAACTCTCAATTCATAGAGATTGTTAAATTCGTTTAAGAACAATATTTTATCAACGATATAGAAAATATATAGATTTAAAAGTATAAAGCCTTCAGTTCTAGTGATTTTACCTTTAGTCCAAAAGATTGGGAGGCAGGCAAAAGTCGTTAAAACCATAAATGGTAAGTCAACTTTTATAAGACTTTGATCAATTGTAAACCCTTTTAATCCAGAAAAAATACTGCAACTTCCAAGAATTAGAAGCTGATTAAGCAAATTGCTTCCAATAACATTACCAATTGCAAGATCTGTTTTACCTTTCAATGCTGCAATTATTGAAGTAACTAGTTCTGGAAGAGAGGTACCAGTGGCAACTATAGTTAGACCAATAATAATTTCATTTACCCCTAATAGAGTCGCTAAGGATTGAGAACCATTTACTAAAATATTTGAACCAAAGCTTAGAAGAAAAATTCCAGATATTAATTTCAATATAATATTAAATTCAACTCTCTCAATGCCTGGAGACTCTTCTATCTCTGGCTCAGCTTTTTTAGTATCCTCTTCATTTTCTTTAATAGTATTTATTTCCCAAATTGTATTTAAAGTTAAACAAAATATTAGAAAAATTCCTGCTTGCCAAGTTAAAAGACCAGTTGAAGACATTGCCCAGACTGCACATGAAATAGCTATTAAAAGAGGTACATCTCTTCGGACAATTCTACTTTTTACTTTTAAAGGGGTTATTAATGAGCTTATACCTAAGACAACAAGGACATTAAAAATATTGCTTCCTATTACATTACTTGCTGCGAGTGAGTCACTCCCCTTAAAGATTGAATTTAAACTTACTAATAATTCAGGAGAACTTGTACCTAAGGAAACTACGGTTAATCCTATTACTATTTGAGGTATCCCTAAAATTAAAGATAAAGAAATCGCCCCTTGAATGAATAATTCTCCACCTACAAAAAGTAATATTATTCCAATTATGATCTCTATTATTGGCAATATAAATTCACTCATATTTAAAAGACTTCTTTAAATGATTATATCTTTAATTTATTCAATAACTTTCTGAAAACTATTGTCAATTTTTATTTGCTGTTAAAATTAATTAAATAATTAAAATTTTGAAAGAATTAACTATATCAAAACCGGATGATTGGCATTTACATTTAAGGGAAGGCATTGTTTTAAAAAATATTATTAGGTTTACATCTGAATTTTTTGGTAGGGCCATTGTAATGCCAAACACCAAAAACCCAATTACATCTATAGAAAAATGTATTTCTTATAAAAATTCTATATTTGAAGCATTGTCTGATAATTCTACATTTGAGCCATTAATGACGATATACCTGACGGATGAGACAATAAAACATGAATTAGTAGAAGGTTTTAACAATAAAGTTTTCTTTGCCGCCAAATTGTATCCTGCTAATGCAACAACAAACTCTAGACATGGAGTTAAGAAAATAGAAAATCTTTATGAAATATTTGAAGTTATGCAAGAACTTGGAATGCCACTTTTAATTCATGGAGAAGTAACTGATCCTAAAGTAGATATTTTTGACAGGGAAGAGGTTTTTATAGATAAAGAACTTTCACCTTTAATACAACAATTTCCAAAATTAAAGATTGTTTTAGAGCATATAACTACCTCTCATGCAGTTGATTTTGTTCAGAGGAATAACTTAGGAGCTACTATTACTCCTCATCATTTACACATAAATAGGAATGCTATGTTCTTTGGAGGTTTAAATAGTGACTTTTACTGCCTACCAGTAGCTAAGAGAGAAAATAATAGAATTGCTTTAAGGAAAGCTGCTACTAGTGGAAAAGAATGTTTTTTCTTAGGCACAGATTCTGCTCCTCACTTAAGACAGTGGAAAGCTTTTTGTGGTTGTGCAGGCATTTTTAATTCTCCTGTAGCAATAGAAAGTTATTTAAAAGTTTTTGAGGAGGAAAATGCACTAAATCAATTCGAAAAATTTGCCAGCTTGAATGGGCCTAATTTTTATAATTTACCTATTAATAACGAAAAAATAAGATTGGTATCTAGGTCAAATGAAATTCCAGAATTTATTGAAGTAATTGAGAATAATAAGGTTGTTGGACAAATAAAACCATTTCATGGGGGTGAAACTTTAACTTGGCGAGTAGAGGGAGTAGTTAAATAAAAAGATAAAGAAATTGTATTACTTATAGGAAAATATGAGTAAGGTATTTTTCATGAATGATTAATTTAATGATTGAAAGATTTAAATTAATCTCAAGATGGCGAGAGAATGTAAATATTCGCATTTTTCTTGGTTAAAAGTGATACTTTCGGCTACGATAAAAAAGCGCAAATTCCTTTTGGGAGTGTGGCGGAATTGGTAGACGCGCCGGACTTAAAATCCGTCGAGCGCTTTAGCTCGTGGGGGTTCAAGTCCCCCCACTCCCATTCTTAAACTATTTATTTTTAGTTCTTACGATAACTTTCAATAGTTGTTATGTTTTAACTAAATAAACCAGAAATTTAAATGGAAAGTATTTTTAATAATTCATTTGCTACTTTAGTTGCCTACGTAGGGATTGTTTCTATTTATTTATTGGTTATTCCGTTAATACTTTTTTACTGGATGAATAATAGATGGAATGTTATGGGCAAATTTGAGAGATTAATAGTTTATGGATTAGTATTTCTTTTCTTTCCAGGTTTAATTTTATTTTCTCCATTTTTAAATCTCAGATTAAGAGGAGATAGCAAAGGTTAAATTTTGACTAAAGGTAAGGTTGTACAAATAGGTTTATTAATCTCATTATTAGGACTATTAAGTTATAAATTAGCGCCACAATTGGGTATCGATAACTTTACAGCTAGCACAATCTCAAACTTTGTTTTGATTGTGATTGTCATAAGTTGGGTTTCATCTTATGTTCTTAGAGTTTTAAACGGAAAAATGACTTTTATGGAACAAAGGAAGCGTTATAGAAAAGAGTATGAAAAATTTGTGAATGATAAACTAGAAACCAAATTTAACTTATTACCAAAAGAAGAGCAGGAAAAACTAATGGAAGATTTAGAAAAAAATCCATAAACTATTAAAAATTATCAAATAAAAATCTCAAAAATTCATGAAAGAAAACAAGAAAACGCAATTTCCTATGAATGAAACTTTATCAAAAATAAATAAGAAGTTTTTGGAACTAAAGAAAAGCGATAAATTAGCATTGATGCCCTTCATAATGGCAGGTGATCCTAATATTGAGACTACATCAGAGATTTTATTAAAGTTGCAAGAAAAGGGTGCAGATCTTATTGAATTAGGAATCCCTTATAGCGACCCTCTTGCTGATGGCCCAATCATTCAATTATCAGCTTCTAGAGCATTAAAGTCAGGAACTACATTGAAAAATGTTATTCAATTATTAGAGTCTTTGAAAGATAAGTTACATATTCCAATAATACTTTTCACTTATTTTAATCCTGTATTAAATTTTGGACTTGAGAATTTTTGTGAATTGGCATCTAAAGTAGGAGTCTCAGGATTAATAATTCCCGATCTTCCTTTGGAAGAAGCATATAAATTTTCAGAAATAATTAGTTCTTATTCTATAGACTTAATATTATTAGTTGCACCTACTACTCCCTTTGAAAGAATGAAAATTATATCTAATAATACAAAAGGTTTTACTTATTTAGTAAGCGTGACAGGAGTAACAGGAGAGAGAAACAAAATGGAAA
>QCSC01000042.1 GCA_003211655.1 Prochlorococcus sp. AG-469-F22
AGAAAATATGTTGCTTAACTATTGAGAAATATTCAAATGAAATTTTAAAAATTATTGATGAAGAGTTTCAACTTAGCAGAATTAAAATTATATTAACGAAATGCAAGCCTCCAATTACTGGTTTTGATGGAGAGGTTTCAATAGTAAGAGTTTTTGAAAATAATTAACGGTATTGTCAAAGAGAAATCCCATAATATTAATTCATGGACTCTGGAATACAGCAGATATTTTCTCTTCGATAACTTCTAAACTTGATGAAATTGGAATTGAATATTTTGCCCCAACTTTAAAGCACGAATATGGAATGACATCTATTATTGCTTTAACTAATTTATTAAATTATTTGATTTTAGAAAAATATGGTTATGAAAAAGAGCTTGATATTTTGGGATTTTCGATGGGCGGAATAATTGGTAGATATTGGATTAAAAAATTGAATGGTTATAAAAGAACTCGAAGATTTATAACCATTGGGTCGCCACATAATGGAACTCTTGCATCCCAATTAATTCCTAAATATCCCTTTAAAGGAATATCTGAGATGAAAATAAATAGTCTTTTATTAAGCGAGCTTTCTAGATCTGATTATCTTCTTAGTGGAATCAATTGTATTAGTTTTTTTACTTATTGGGATCTAATGGTTTTCCCTGGATGGAGAGCTTGTTTGAATTCGGGTGAGAAAATATCATTAAATATTTATAAACATAAAAATTTGGTAAGGAATCCATGTGCTGTCGATAAAATTATCGACAGACTTCTTAATTAACAGATGATAGACCTAAGTGTCTTATCAAAGAATCGGTTTTTGGTTCTCTCCCTCTAAATAATTTAAATACCTCTAAAGGAGAGAAACTTCCACCAAGACTTAAAATTGTATCTTTGAATTTTTTACCTATGACTTTTATATTTTGATTATTTTCTAAATCAGCCTCTTCAAACATAGAAAAAGCATCGGCGCTTAAAACCTCTGCCCATTTATAAGAATAATATCCAGCTGAATAACCTCCTGCAAATATGTGGCTAAAGCAACAAAGGAACTTATCTTCTCGAATAGGTTCGATTACCGTTGTGTCTTTGGCAATTTCTTTTCTTATCTCATCAGAATTTTTACCCTGATTACTATAAATATTGCTATGCAATCTTATATCTGTAATTGCAAAATGTAGTTGTCTTAGAGTAGCCATCCCGCAATTAAAAGTTCTATTCTTAACTAATTTTTCGAAATTCTCATCAGATAATTTTTCCCCTGTTTTATAATGTTTCGCAATATTTAATAAAGTGTTTTTGTGAAAACACCAGTTTTCCATAAATTGACTTGGAAGTTCAACGGCATCCCATTCTACATTATTTATACCGGCTGCTTGTGGAAGATTTACTGTGGTAAGCATATGTTGAAGACCATGACCAAATTCATGGAACAAGGTTTGTACTTCATCAAAACTCATCAAACTTGGTTTATCTTTGGAAGGCTGAGTTTGATTACAAATTAAATAAGCAACAGGTAATGTATTTCTACCAATATTGTTTTTGTTAAGGCATTCGTCCATCCAGGCACCTCCCCTCTTTGATTCGGGACGAGAGTAAGGGTCCAGATAAAATGAAGCTATTTTTTCATCATCTTTATTTAGGATATTAAAAAACAAAACGTCATCATTCCATATAGGAGCTTCATTTCTGGCTTCAATTACTTTAATGTCGAAGAGCTTTTCACTAAGTTTAAAAAGACCTTTTAAAACATCATTCAGAGGGAACCAGGGTCTTAGTGATTCTTGATCTAAATTAAGTTTTTCCTTTCTAAGAAGCTCCGACCAATAGCTAATGTCCCATGATTGAAGATTTTCAGAGTTAGGGAATCCATTATCTTTTGAAAACTTATTAAGTCTAACTAATTCATTTTTGGCTGTTTTAAAGGCAGGTATTCTAATCTCCTCTAAAAGTTTTTCAACATTATTAATTTCCTTAGCCATTTTTGTTGAAAGACTTAATTCTGCCCAGCTTTCATAACCAAGAAGTTTAGCCTGTTTAGTCCTAAGAGATAGAATTTCTTCAATTATTTGAGAGTTATTTTTTTCTCCATGAGAGGCTCTGCTTACAAAAGCTTTATATAATTTTTCTCTGAGATTACGGTCATTGGCATATGTCATAAACGCGGTATAAGTCGGAATATCTAAACTTAATTTCCAGGGTCCATTTGTTGCATCAGCTTCTCCTTCTCTTTTTAAGTATTTGTGAGCTGATATTGACATTAATTCTAAAACCCTTTCTGGAACTCCATCTATTTGAGATTTATCATTTAAAATTAACGACCAAGAATTAGTGGCATCTAAAACATTATTGCTAAAATTTGTAGATAGTTTTCCAAGCTTTTCAGAAATCACATTGAATTCTTTCTGGGTATATGTATCTAATGAAATACCTCTATGTTCCATTTCGAGAATTTCTTTATCTAGAATTCTATTTTTGATTTCATCAAAATTATTTGTTTCTTTAAGCTTTACAAGAGCATTATAAATAATTTTACTTTGCCCAAACTTATTACTTAAATTAATAATTTCAGGTAGAAACTTTGAGTATATTTCTCTTAAGCTTTTAGAATTTTTTACTCCATTCAGATGACTTATAACTCCCCAACTCCACCTTAGAATCTCATTAACTTCATTTAAAGGGTTAATTACTTTGTCCCATTCTAAATTTTCTTGTTCTAAGTAATTAGATAAAAATTTTTCAATTTTTTTGAAATCTAAATTTATCTTTTCTATTACGCTTGGAAATTCTTGATTAATTCTATCGGAAGAAAATTTGTTAAATTCTGGTAATTCTCCGTAATTAAAAATTGAAGTTTCCATTTTATCAAAGATTAAATTGACTAATGTTTGAGATGAACCCAATTAATTTAGCTAAAGTAAGTTGTTGACTGAGAGCGTTTGTTGAAGATTCATATAAATTTATAGCAATTTTTGGCCAAAAACCTATTACTAGAGTAGGCAATAATAAACTGAACCCGATTGTCAATTCTCTGCCATTCATTTCTTTAACGGTAGCTAGCGCAGGAATTCTAGGTCCGAAAAATACTCTTCTACACATCGAAAGGAGATATATGGGCGTTAGGACAAGACCAATTGCTGCAATAAGAATTGTGATTGATCTAAAAATAGAGCTAAAACCCTCCTGACTTGTGATCCCTAAAAATACTGTGATTTCGCTTATAAATCCACTCATTCCTGGTAAGGCCAGAGACGCTAGTGAGCTCGCCAAGAAAAAAGCAAATGTTATTGGTAAAGCTTTTGCTAAGCCCCCCATGTTTGGAATTGACAGAGTATTTGTTCTCTCATAGAAGGAGCCTGTGACGAAGAACATTGCCGCCGCAATAAGTCCGTGACTTATCATTTGTAGCATTGCTCCGCTTATACCTAACGCATCAACTGCTCCAATACCGAGAAGAACAAAACCCATATGACTTACTGAACTACATGCGATTCTTCTTTTCACGTTATCTTGAGCAAATGCATTTAAGGCTCCATAAATTATATTAATAATCCCAAGAATAATTAAAGCAGGCGCAAGTTGTAGATGCACTTCGGGTAATATTTGAACATTAAATCTTAAAAGAGCGTATCCCCCCCATCTTTAAAAGGATTCCCGCTAATAACATTGATACTGGAGCATTAGCTTCCCCATGAGCATCAGGTAACCAAGTATGCAATGGGAAAATAGGAAGTTTAACCCCAAAACCTATTAGAAATCCTAGATAAGATAATAATGCGAGACTACCTGTTACATGTTTATTTGTTAATTCGGTAAGATTTAGGGTAAATGTATCCCCACTCAACGCAATTGCAAGTCCACTTATAAGTATTAGTAATGATGCTAAAGCAGTATAAAGAATAAATTTTGTAGCTGCATATAATTTTTTCTTGCCTCCCCAAATAGCAATAAGAAGATAAACAGGAACCAATTCTAATTCCCAAGCCAAGAAAAATAGTAAGAAATCTTGAGAAAGGAAAACTAGTGATTGAGCCGAGGCCTGAATTAGTAAAAGAGAAAAATATAAATTAGATTTTTTCTTTATTTTCCAACTAGCTGCAGCTGATAAAAATGTAATTAATCCGCTCAAAGCTACTAGTGGTGCGGATAGTCCGTCTATGCCAAGAGACCATTCTAGACCTATTGAGGGTAGCCAAGTTAATCTTTCAACAAGTTGTAATGAGCTATGTGTTGTATCAAATTTTTGGAAAAGTACTCCAATTATGAGAAGAAAATCTATAAATAAAAAACTTAATGAGATATTTCTTGGGAGTGTATTATCTTCTCCTTCCTTAGAACTTAAGAAAGGCATTATCAATGCCCCAATTAAGGGTAATAAAACAATAGAGGATAGTAAAGGAAAAGATTCTAAATTCATAGAATAATGAATAATTTTTTTATTCTAGTTGAAGTTGTTCTAGCTTGAGACTCTAACATTAAAAATGCCTAAGTAAAACTACTTACCAGAGATGTCCCTGAATTGACTGCCTGTTGTTTGGACGTTCAAATATGGTGCTCTACTTGCCACGCCTGATTTTTCCCAAGCTTTTACCATGGCTTGACTGACTTCTCTACCATTATCCTTTTTACACAAAGCTAAGATACTTGGCCCTGCTCCACTAATTGCACAGCCCAAAGCACCAGCTTGTAGTGCTGCATCTTTGACTTCCAATCCACCTTTAATAAGCTTCCATCTGTATGGTTCATGTAATTTGTCAAACATTCCCTCTTTTATTAATTCATTATTACCTGTTTTTAAGCCGTTTAGTAATAAAGTAAGTGCTCCCATATTTGTCACAGCATCAGAAATAGGTACATTCTTCGGCATTACTCTCCTTGCTTCACTTGTACTAAGACGTATAGCAGGTATTGCAACTACAGTTTTAATGGAATCGTGCCAGTCACATCTAATAATTCTCCATCTCTGAGAAGATGACCTGGCAGTTAAACAAAGCCCCCCCAAAAGAGAAGGAACTACATTATCAGGATGACCTTCAATATCAATTGCAAGTTCTAAAAGTTTTTCTTTAGGTAAAGGGGAGTTCATAATCGCATTTGCTCCGATTAGTCCTGCAACTATTGCTGTGGCACTACTCCCTAGTCCGCGAGCAGGGGGGACTGCTAATTTCACTCTAGCTTCAAGGGCGAAAGGTTTGATATTGGCACTTTCCCATACTTTCTGCGCAGCCCTAAAAACTAAATTTTCTGGGCCTCCTCTTAAATGATTCCCATCAGTACTCTCCATTATTAAATCAAATCGATCTCCGCCTCCATCTATTCTTGTAAAGATAAATTCGTTATATAAATCTAATGCTGCACCTAGACAGTCGAATCCAGGACCTAAATTAGCAGTTGTAGAAGGGACTGTTACTATAATTTTTTTTCCTACTTCTGGAGAAGACATATGAAAATTATTCTATTTGTGAAAGCATTTTTGCTCTGCAGGCTGCGCTAAATAACCCAAATTCTTCATCTAAGATTACATTCACAGGTATATTTTTAAGAATATCTTTTAATCTTCCTTTATCTGAAAATTGTTTCATAAATAAACCTGATTTAAAGTTTATGAAATGTTTTGGAGCGGTTCCTCCAGAAATCCATAACCCTCCATAACATAATTCTTGAAGCGCAACATCACCCAACAAAGAAGCGTAAGCATCTAACCATATTCTCTCCACTTGAATCATTATCTTATCCCCTTGATTAGAAAGATTACAAATTTCTTGAGGTAGTTCTTTTCTCAAATTATCAGAAATTTTTAATTCTTTTAAGTATTTTTGTACAGGATGGTTTTTGGCATCAGGTTTGCTAAGTCTCCACTCAGCTATTCTTGATAACCCAGTCCCACTAATGATTCTTTCACAAGATATTCTTTCAACTTTTAAAGAATATTTGAGCCAATTCTTTAATTCCCATTCTAAATCTGACTTTGGCGAGTATTCAACATGACCACCTTCGCTAGCTAAAACTTTTACTTTATTTCCAGATATTATGCCTTTTGCAATGCCTAGACCAGTTCCTGCTCCGACGATTGCATGTAAATCTTTATTGACGCCTACTGACCGGTCTCCATTTTGAATAGATGAATATTGACTTTTTTTTAAAAAAGGTATTCCATAAATTTGCACTGCAAAATCATTGACTAGCTCGCAAATTTTAAATTTAAATTTCTTTTTTAATTCATCGCCAGAAATATTCCACGATAAATTAATAATTTCTGCATTGTTGTTAGATATGGGACCTGCTACCGCGAAACAAGCAGAAAAAGGATGATTAATGTTTTGGCATTCATTTTTTAAGAAATCTTCTAAAATTGTGTCAATTGAATCCCATTCAGAAGATACATATTTTTTTTTAAAAATTAAATTTGGAGTACAAGTATTAACTTCCTTTTTGAAAATTCCTAAAAGAACTTTTGTACCTCCTAGATCACAAGCAAGAAAATTCATCTGTGAAAATTATTCTGTTCTTCCTTTTTTTTCTATTAAATTATTCATTAATTTATAGAGATCATCTAACTTAAAAATTCCTAAATTTTTTCCATCCAAGGCTCTTAAAGCAACTGAATCAACTTGTTCTTCTTTATCTCCAATTACTGCAATTAACGGAATTCTTCCAATAGTTGCTTCTCTTATCTTATAGCCTATTTTTTCATTTCTAATATCAACTTTCGAACGATATCCCTTAGTATTTATTAATTGATTAAATTTCAAACATTTCTCAATATTCCTATCGGTAATGCTCAACAAAATTATTTGATAAGGTGCAAGCCAGATTGGGAATTTGGCTTCATATTGCTCTATTAAGATTCCTATAAATCTTTCAAAAGATCCCAAAATTGCCCTATGTAGCATTACTGGATTTCTTTTCTCGTTATTTAAATCTACATAAGTTGCATCCAATCTTATAGGCATTGAGAAATCAACTTGAATTGTCCCACATTGCCAAACTCTATCTAGACAATCTTTTAAAGAGAATTCTATTTTTGGACCATAAAAAGCCCCTTCTCCAGGCTGTAATTCCCATTTAAGACTTTTATTATCAAGAGCCTTCATAAGTGCCTCTTCTGATTTATCCCAAATATTTTCACTACCCACCCTTTTCTTAGGACGGGTTGATAATTTGATAATAATTTCATCAAAACCAAAAGTTTTATAAACCTCGAAAACAAGATCAATGAAATTAGAAACTTCAGCTTGTATTTGTTCTTCTGTACAGAAAATGTGTGCGTCGTCCTGAGTAAAATTTCTAACTCTCATTAAACCGTGCAATGCACCAGAGGGTTCATTTCTATGGCAAGAACCAAATTCAGCAAGGCGAATAGGTAAATCTTTATAACTTTTTAAACCTTGATTAAATACTTGGATATGGCAAGGACAATTCATTGGTTTTATTGCATAGGTTCTATTTTCTGATGCCGTAGTGAACATATCTTCTCTGAATTTATCCCAATGACCTGATTTTTCCCAAAGAGATTTATCAACAGCTTGAGGGGTTTTAATTTCTAGATAATCATTTTTGTTCAGTATTTCTCTTACATATTTTTCAAGAACTTGATAGATTGTCCACCCATTTGGATGCCAAAAAATCATACCTGGAGATTCTTCTTGTATGTGAAAGAGTGAATGCTTTTTCCCAAGTTTTCTATGATCTCTTTTTTCCGCCTCTTCGATTCTTGTTAGGTAATCATTGAGTTCTTTCTCTTTAGCCCAAGCAGTTCCATATATTCTCTGTAATGATTCATTTTCACTATTACCTCTCCAATATGAACCAGATAACTTTAATAATTTAAAATGTCTAAGGTGGCTTGTATTTGGAACATGAGGACCTCTGCACATATCAATATATTCTTCGTGTTTATATAAATTGATGAGACCTTCATCAGGAATTTCTTCAATTATTCTTAATTTAAAAGTTTCATCTCTTTCTTGAAAAGTTTTAATTGCTTCTTTTTTGGTAACTTGTAAAATATCAACATCATAATTTCTTTTAATTAAGTTATCAATTCT
>QCSC01000043.1 GCA_003211655.1 Prochlorococcus sp. AG-469-F22
TTTTATAAAACACAAGATGGCATAGAGTGCTCCTTGCGAAGAAAAAATGGAGATTTAATAGGAATTTGTTACCGAGAAAATGATAGAAGTGGTGGATATCGCTGGATCATAGAAAAATCACTTTGATATATTATTCATTAGTAATAATTAATAATATATGAGACCTAAATACTAAAATTCTCAAGTATTAAAATAAGGTATAAGATTATTTTTAAAAATATTTACTGCAAAAACAAATAGGGAAAATATTATCAATTGAACAATAAGCCAAGCTAACATTTTATAGTTTGGATTTTTTGTGAAAAGTGAGATATTTTTTGTGATAAGTGAATTCAAATGAAAACGCTCATTAATCTTCTCTTTATTAATCGAGTTTTTAGATACTTCCAATGATTTTTCAGATTCTTTTTTTAAGGAGTTTAAATTATTCTTGGGATCGCTCATAGTTATTTTTTTTATTTTGAATAAGATCTTTTGATGATCTGAAAAAATAAATTGAACCTGTAACAAAAATTGGAATCAAATAAATTCCTAAAGACATCAATTAAAAATATTTTGATTATTTTATAACAGCAAAAATAGAATTAGTCATCGTAAATTCCTCAACTTTTAAAGTGGCTTTTGTTGCAGATTTAAGTAACGTTTATATTTCTTCCTGCAATCTCTTTTAATAAAGTAATATTTAATATTTCTCCTAAGAATTTTTCTCAGGTTTTTTGGTTTGCAGCTTTATGACCAAAAGGATGTTCCCATATATCCAGATCGATAAACCGACTATTAAGGGAAATAATGTTTTGAAATTCATCAAAACTTAATCCTTTAAGCTTATGCCAAGTCTTAAGGCTAATGTTCCTGCAAAGATTACTATAAGTAATCCTAAAGCAATTAAAATTATCTCTTGAGATGATTCCATATTAATTTTTTAATTACTTTGTTTTTTACCAATCAGTAAATAAACAAGAGATTCAAACATTTATTTAAACAAAAATCTAAATTAACTAATTCTTTAAGTTTTTTGAGATAAGAATAAGATATTTACATTTAAAAGAAAAAATTTATACCTAATTGAATAACCTTTGATTTATTTCAATCGTGCCCACTAAAATTTTTGAAAGGTGCTTTTATTATTAGATTGATTATTAAATTCAATTTATTTTTAGTGTCAGAAGATCAAATAAAAAAATTTTTAGTGGAAATCCAAAAAAACAAAAATCTTCTTGATCAAGTTTTAAGCGTTGGGACTGCTGATGAGATTGCCAAAATAGCAAATGATTCAGGATTTAAATTTACAGGAAGTGAATTAAAAAATATTTCTAAAACAATTGTAAATGGTGTAAAGATCAAAAGCCAAGATACATCGCCATCTTATAACTTTGGAGAAGGCGGGAATTAATAAAATCTTTTTAAAAAGTTTGGGTAAAGTTTGGGTAAATCAGGAGTAATCCTTTAGATCCCAATTATATCTAGACCGGGATACTTTTCATTAGCCAATAAGAAGGTTCATTCATATCAGTTGATTACAGGAATAAGTGGCACTTAGAGTAAACTTAGAGTAAATATTTAATTATTAAACTGATCGCTTGAGAGTGATCTAGAAAGTTTACAAGCTCGCTTTATATTAACTGAAAATTTGGCATTAAAAAGAGCCAGCCTGTATCCCTACTAGCTGACTCTCATGACGATGTTAGGTAGGAAACCTAAACAAATGTGTTTGTTGTTGTAGTGATACTTAAAACAACCGCAACAAAGAAGATGTAAGGCACTGCTTTTAGTGGTACGTATCTTTGTTTCTTGGAAATAAAGTCCATTTGTTTCACCGTTGGTTTGTTTAGCTAAGACGCTTCCTAATGCAATCTTGAAATCAATCTAATACTAAGGATGAAAGAATGTGGGTATAATTACTTACTCTCATACCCTCTATAAGCGCAGCTTATCAACCGCAGATTCATGGGTTTACTCTAAGGTTTTTTGAGATTTACTCTAAGTTTTATTAGTAAAGTAAGTCGTATCAATAACTTACTTACTGTCTACGGAACAACGAGAGTTTTAAACCCCAGTATTTACGTTGATTTAACTTTCAAGTTAGAAGTCAGAACTTCATAAGCTCCATTCCATCTTCTAATAAAGTCTTCGTTATCTACTTCTTCGCCTTCAGGTGCAAAGTATTTGTCTTTAACAAACGCAACGAAATCATTAATCTGCTTTCTCGGTTTGGAAACTACTTCATCTATCAACTTATCCATCTCCTTTTGATGGTTAAGTCCGTCTACATTCTTAATCCAACGTACACCTTGGTCAGAATAGATTAGGACTCTAGCTGAATCTTCAGAGTTAAGTCCTATCTTCGTTAGCTTTTCTAATCTAGTCATCGTCATAGATTTCAGTCCTAACATTGCCGTTATCAATGATGCTTCTTACATGAGCATGAAGACCTGAGTAATTAGGTATCTTCTTTAGTTTGCCCATTGAATCTTTTATAAATTTAGCGACTTTAATCGCTTTCTCTACTTTGTTGTTCTTATCTATTGCCATGTGTTTAGTTGGTGAGGGTGCAAGTGTTTTAGTGATTCAATACGAGGGTCAATAAAAGCTGGGCTTAGTTCTTGGATTTCTTTGTCTGTCCAATTCTTTTGACGTGTAGGAGTTGAGCTTTGTAGTTGTTGTTAGGTTTCGTTATGTCCAGCTCCAGATCCATCACGAACGGATCTTTTTCTTGATTTAAAAGTTTCATATAGTTGGGAATGTCTGTCGCCAGAGTTATAAAGTTTTTGTTTTTCATCAGCAGTTAGCTCTTTGTCTAAGCTGTATTTCTCAAAGATTTTCTTTGGCATGAAAGTATTAGTTCCAACCTCCATCCAACCCTTTAGTTGAGCTATTCCTTTAGTAGTCACGAGATCTCTTTCCTCCTCCCATTGCGTCTGCGAGTCTGTTGTAAGCAGCGTAAAGAAGTCTTTGGTCTACTCCACTATTACTTGCTCTAACGAATGCTTCTTGTCTAGACATTTGTCCATTACATACATCCATCGCTAACTTCTGCACGACTATCATTTCAGGTGATTCTCCAAGGTCAGCATTAGCTATACGTTGAGCATTCTCTGGGTTGTAATCGTTGGAGTCATCAGTCGAAAGGATCTCATGATCTATCTCTTGTGAAGACCAAACATTTGGATCATCGGTTACTGTCTCTTCGATACCAAGTATCTCTAAATCTTGAGGTAGCAATTCATCAGTATTGCCAGTCATTTTATAGCTTAAGAACCTAGCCATTTGGTCATCGCCAGTTCTCGTGTACTCATCTTGGATGTGGAGCATCTCGTCTTGAGTTGGTTGCTTACCATTCCTCCAGTAATTAAGTACATCTTGAGCTGTTGCATCTTCTTGAAATGCAGGGTCTCTTAGTACTGGCTTACGGTCAAAGGACTCATAAGCTAAGTTGTCAGCTTCACCATGTGCATATTCATTAACAACAGGTTTACCTATATATTCAACTCGCTGATTATCTGCGAGTGCTTGTTCCTCACCTGTTACTGAGTTTATTTCAGTAGGAGGATTCACGGTTATTTTCATAAGTTTGTTTATTATCTAGTAATCAAGAATCTAGTAGTGTCAATAAGTTTGACGTATCAGTCTTGATAGGATTAGGTGTGGTTTGTATTTAGTAGATAGGAGCTGGACATGAAGATCCACCCACGTTCTTCAAAGCTCCTACCTGATTGGACTTACATCGACACCGTTACCAACATTATCGACAGCCAGTCAGAGTTGAATCAGTCATGATTAACTCGAAAACTATTGCAATTACACGCAAAAATAAAATTATAAATATGTCACCCTGTCAAAAAACGACACCCCATGCGGGGGTAAACGACCTTGCTTATACGTATATATACGACCTCACAAATTTTTGTTAAAAGTTAGGAAGCTTTTCTAAAAAAGTTCTTTCTCTTTCTATCACTCATCTTGTTATATCTTTGATTGACTTCTGATATAAAAGCTCTAGATTTTATTGCCTTTTCAATTTTTTCTTTCCGAATCTTTAGATCTCTAAGCTCCTCAATTGTCAGAGGTTTTTTCTTTTCATTGGAACTGAAAAGTTTGGAAAGTGATTTTAAAGGATTCTTCATGTCCCAAGCTAACAACATCAATGGACATAGCAATAGAGAAAAATATCTAAATTTTAAGTAAATAAGAATAGTTAGAGAACCACCAATAACTATTCTTTGAACTACCTAGTCGAAAAAATTACTAGAAAATGTTAGCAATGAAAAAAGCATTCATCAACTTGTTCGACTTACATGAGTACTTACAAACTCAATGCGAATATTTACCAATCATCTTCCAAATCAACAGACGCAGCGTCTTGATCAAGTTCCACCTTGGTGGGTATCTCAAAGATATCAATATAATCTGTTTGCAAGTAGATCACTCCAGTTGGATCATTCCGTAGATGTCCATTAATGTGAGCGTATTTATTTTTTAAATCTTCTGATTCATCAATATTTAACTTTGGTTGGAATAGTTGACTGCATCTACAATATCTCGAGTTATCGTGATGATGTCTTTCTGCCCAATCGGTAATATTAATTCCATCACTAAAGTTATTTCCTCCTAAAGATCTATAGTCGTCAGGAGTCTGAGAAAGAATGATATGTTCAACTAGCTGTTCAAGTCTGTAATAGTCCTCGAAAGTAGCTGGAATGAAGTCGAAGGAATAAATAAATCTATTACCTTTAGCTTCAGTACCACCATAAATTTCTAGATCACTTTTAAATAGTGTTGGTTTTTTGCGTATGTTATTGCTTTGTAAAATCGCATCGAATTGAATTTTGGTATTGGAAGGTTTAAGTATCGTTGTTGCTTGATTTGTCATTATGAGTGGGTGTCATATTTAGATCAGTTTTGTTCACACGGTTATCACTTTGTTGATGCCGTAAAGATCGCAAAATCTTTTAGTTACTGTCATAAGATTTCTTGCGTTCGTTATATCCTTAATTCCAACGACTCTATTGATCTGTAGAGTTTTTGGTATCGCTTGGTTTAAGCCGCTATTAATAGCAGCAATACGTCGGCATGGGTTTTTCGCTTGTCCGATTACATAACGACCATCATGTAATTTCAATACAAACACATAACCATTTCTTATTCTGGCAACTTCAGTTTTGGGTTGGTGGATAGCATTATCTAAAGTTCTCTGCATAAAGTTGGATCTAATAAAAAGTACGAATAAAGTTGCTACGAGTAGCATTTATCAGTAGAGAAACAAACAAGTTAACTTCTTTAATTACTAAACATACGCAGCGTTGATTGATAAGTAATATCAGTATTGAAAGCATTGCTTCGCAATAGTTCAATCAGGATATTAAGTATCAAGCTGCTTTGCGTCTGTTAATTAAGATATGGAATACTCTTTTTCTCCTATCGTCGAAAACTCGTATTAGTAAAACTGACTTGTTGTCTTAGTAGGTATTGTTTGTCCCCTACTCTCTACTATGGGAACTTTAGCAATAGTTATTTGTATTAGTAGTCATACCAGTAGATCAAGAGAAAATATAGTCTGACTGTCTAACTGACTCTAAATCTAAATTTCCTACTATTGGAGGAGGAGATTTAGGGTCTATTGGAAGGTTATTTGCTTTTCTAAACTCATCCCAAATATTAAAAGAGCAAGCTTTGATAAAACCTTCTTTCAAATTTTTTATCATGAAATCCATCGGCTTACCCGCATAAGTGTATGCAGCATCATGAATAGTAGAGAAGTCAAATCGAAAATCTTCAAAGGACAGAACCATGACTGACGAATCTATTGAATGAACAGTATTAGCTGTAATAGCCGATATCCATTTATTAATATCTGGCTTATCAGTTGGGAGATAATCAGACATCTTGTAATTAAGGTTTCCGTGATGGAAGGACTTAACTCTATGTATGTCATATTCTGGGTAATTCATTATTTGAATTGAACCAACTGGAGTTGGAATGATTACTTCCTTTGCGCCTGAATCATATATTTCTTGTACTTTCTTTTGAAACCAATCAAGTACAAAAGTAAATGAGCAGACCTTCTTCATAGCTGGAAACCATAGTTTCCTTACAGCTTTAAATTCTTCTTTAATAAGTTTGTATTTTGTTGGTACTTCTTGATCATGGAACTGCCAGAACTCATCCATTTGTTTCTGATCTCCAGCTCCGTATTGTGCAACCATAATCATTAATTTAGCTGCTTTTCTTCCATACTTTTTAATAGTCCAATCATTTAAAATTGAAGGTCTAATTAAAGGTTCAGCATACTGAGAGTTTAGTTCTACCAACGTATCCCAGCAAGCCCTGTATAGGTCTTTAGGTTCTGGAGATGGGAATACATTTACTAATCTCGCACCTGTCTTACAACGTCTTATAGCAGCCATTACAGCAGCTCCTGAGCAAGTAGCATCTACTCCTACTCTGACTGAAGTTTGCTTTCTGTCTTGAACAATAAAACAGTGATAAAACTCCTCTGCGCTTGCTATAAATTGAAACGGATCATCAAGATCTGAAAGGAATGCAACAGCAGCAGAAGGATTGCCACATGGCTCCAACATTGTCGCTACCAACTTAATTTCAGCAATATGTCTTTCTGTCCATTTCAATCGATCATCGAAGTTTAATTTATCCATGCCAGCATGATTTGCTAAATCAATCGCTAAGTAATGTTTAGTTCTCTCATCTATTGGCATTGCTTTGGAAAATCTAAGTAATGCTTTCGAATAATCTGAACCTTGTGGTGAAGGACTATTAGAGCATCTCATATATACTCGACCACGAAAATCCCAAGAAACTGGGAAATATAAATTTGGATAGTTTAGTAATTGCTTTGCTGAACGCCAAATACGAGTAGATAATTTACCTTTATCTGTTAAAGCTATTTGCCGATTAATTTCTTTACTTCGCTCCTTTTTTGCATCTTTAAATTGAGGATGATTCTCCAATCCAATATCACTATTTAATCCAAGTCGTTGAACTATAGATAAGGGTTCAACATAAGTATGTGGTTGAAATTTTCCAAGTTTAATATTCTGCTCAACAAGTAAATCCATTACCTGTAAGACAAAATCATTAATTTTATATGGAACGCTTTGAAGCTTATTAATGTAATCAATATGTTGATCACTTATTTCTAATGATCCTTTATTTGTATAAAGTCTAGATGTCTCAATAGTTGTTAGCCAAGACCCAAAATATTCTTTAGTAGCTGGAACAGGTTCACATATCATTGGAACCTTATCCATACAATATTTCTCATGCTGTTCTATATATTGATCTCGGACTGACTCGGCTTCATCCGATAGAACAATAAATAGATTTTGACGATCTTTCTGTTTATGACGTTCTTCTTTAAATACTCCTGTATATTTCAACAGTCCTGATAGCAGCCAATTACCAACATGTTTTCTATCCATGTTGCTAAAAGGTTTCCAATCAAGTGCGTCTGCTTCAATAAATTTTTCTTGTCTCCCTAGTTCTTCTTGTTTCTTTTTAATAGCTCTTTTAACATTAGATCTCCAGTAATAAGTACTGCTTCTTGATGTTCCGTCTCTACCTCCAGCAGCGTATTTATTTACTGAATCAAAATACTGAGGATATATAGATGAGATATACATAAATTGAATTTCATCTTCAATTGCTTTACCAATCTTCAAGATCAAAGCATCCTTATTAATTCGTTCTTTATTCCTCTTAGGTTTACCAGTTTTGATGTCTATAATTTTAAATTCAAATCT
>QCSC01000044.1 GCA_003211655.1 Prochlorococcus sp. AG-469-F22
TTGCCTGAATTAAATCATTACTATTATCTATTTGATACGTATTAATTCCTTCTGTTATATCTAGTTTATTTTCTAAAGGACCATGAATATATTTGACTTTTGCACCCCTAAATCTTGCTACTTGAGCAAGCATTAATCCCATAGTTCCTGAACTATTGTTAGTTATCTTTCTTGCTGCATCTATTTTTTCTGAAGTACAACCTCCTGTAATTAAAAACTCTTTATTTAATAAGTCTCTGTAATAGGGCTTTTTATTTTGAAGGAGTAAAAACTTAAGAGCTAGTTGTATTAAATCATTTGGGGGTATTTTACCAACTCCAATTTCGTCACAAGCTAGGATCCCTTTGCTTGGCTTAAGGATTAAAACATTTGGATAATCTTTCAAATATACATAATTTCTTTGAACAGCTTTATTACTCCACATCTTAGAATTCATTGCTGGAGCAACAATAATAGGCTTATTATTCGCAATTAAAATACTTGATATCAATCCATCAGCATTACCTGTAACCCACTTTGAAAGTGTTGTTGCAGTCAAAGGAGCAATTATCAAAACATCAGCCCATTCGCATAAATCTATATGTATAGGTCTTGAATGAAGATATGACCATTGGTCCTTATCTAATATGCAATTATTCCTACTTAAGATAGAAAGTGAAAGTGGCTGAATTAGTTTTTCAGCATTTTCAGAAACAACGCATTTTATCTCATAATTATCCTTAACTAATTGACTTACTAGTAAGGGGATTCTTACTGAAGCAATACTTCCAGTAATTAATAAAAGAACCTTAACTTTTAATTCTTTAGATTTAATGTTCATCAAATTGTTCCTCTTCAATAAGATGAATGTAATTGGATATTAATTTATACCTGTTAGTTGCAAAAGTCCTCACCAAATTCCAATTTTTAAATACATTTAATTGTTTAACGTAATTTTTCTCTCCTAAAATTTTGGCAAGCTCAAAAGTTCCTTCTTCATATGATGTATAAAAAGGCTTTTTAAATATCTTGTTATCGGATGTGAATAACATTTTAATCCTTGTCCATGTATTTCCATGTATTTTTAATAATATAACCTCAAGGAAATTTATATTCACTAAATATTGCTCACTTTGAAAAATTTTTCAAAAATAATAAAAATACTGAATCTATTTAGTTTTTTATATTATGATTCTAGACACAAATTATTAATTCTCCTCAAGAAAAAAATTATTTAAACTAAGAATGACGAAATATCAATTATGTCACAAACAAAAAAAGAGCAAATAGTAAGTCATTTGCGTTATTTAAGGCAGGAATTAAGAGAAATGTATTTAGGAATTCAAGATGATGGATTATTTCCTGAACCCGGAGAAATAAGAGGAATTCTTGCCCAAATGGAGGCTTTACTTGAATTAATTGAAGGTAATCCTAAAGTTAAATAAAATTATGTATAGATCTAGCAATTAGTGATGGTTCAGAATGTTTTTTAAACCCCAAAAGACTAAATTTCAACGATTAGTTATTGAAACTTTTGACAGTTTAAGCCAATGGGCAGTAAATCCATGGCGTAGATATTCTTTAGCTTTAACTGTTGTTTTGACTGGTTACTTTTTTGGTAGTTCATTAGGAATGATAAGTGCAGTCGTTGAATTAATTGACCCGGTAGGTGCTTTCTTATCAGTTTTTTTTATTGAAATTTTGATTAAATTTAGACGAAGATTACGTTTTGATAAAAGAAAGAAAATATTAGTATTATTACTTGATTCTTTAAGACTAGGTTTATTTTACGGTTTTTTTACTGAAAGTCTAAAATTGCTTTAAATTTAATTATTGAATTTACTTAATAGATAAAGTAAAGCCATTCTTGTAGGAATACCATTTGAAACTTGATCATTTATTAAGCAATTTGGATATTCATCAACAATTCTGCTGCTGATTTCAATGCCACGATTAATAGGCCCTGGGTGCAAAATAGGAATATCTTTACAATTCAAGGATAGTTTTTCTGGAGTCAAACAATAATTTTCACTATACGATTTGATACTGCTTAATAAATTCTCTATCATTCTTTCTTTTTGTAATCTTAAAACAATTACTGCATCTGCACATTTAATGGATTCTTCTAATGAACTCGAAATTTTGATAGAACCTCTAGAAGAAATTGGGTCTCTTAATTGATTAGGTGGAGAACTACTTACAAAATCAGTAAATTCTTCAGGAATAAGTGTTGGTGGACCACACAAGATTATGTTTGCACCAAATGCGGTCAATGCCCAAAGATCTGATCTGGCAACTCTAGAGTGAATTACATCACCAACTATTAATATTTTTTTAGAATTTAATATCTCTGGTTTCAGTAATTTTGGAGAAAAGAATTTTATTAATGTATAAAGATCTAGTAATCCTTGACTAGGGTGGCTATGTAAACCATCACCAGCATTAAGAACCGAAGTCTTTGCTTTAGATGCATCGAGTTTTTTGGAAATTTCTAAAGGGACATGGCTAGATGAATGTCTAATGACTAAAATATCAGACCCCATGGCAGCATATGTTAGTGCAGTATCTATGAGAGTTTCTCCTTTACTTAAAGAACTTGAGGAAGGAGAAAAGCTTTGAACATCTGCAGAAAGCCTTTTGGCAGCAAGCTCAAAACTATTGCGAGTTCTAGTACTAGCCTCAAAAAATATTGATGTTATTAACTTTCCTTGTAAAGCAGGTATTTTTTTTGTCCCGGCATTATTAAGAGATTTAAATCTTTCAGTTAACTCAAAAACTGATTTGTAATCATCTATTGAGAAATTTGAAAGTGAGAGGATATGTTTGTGAGGCCAATTTTCCATTATGTTACACCAGACAAATTATTAGTTGAATTTTTTAAATTAGGATTTCTATCACCTTTTTCCCTTTTACTAATACTTCTGCTCCTTTTAAGATACCAACGCCATTTTATATTTTTTGCTTTAGAAATGCCAATTCTTGTTGTTTGAATTAAATCTTTTTTCTCTGAATATGACTTTCCTTTGCTGATCCACAAACATTTATTATTAAGAATTTCGAGGGAATTTAATTTATTATCTACTTCAAATGTTTTGGTTACTAATCCTGGGCCAGAAGCTGACCTTTCGTTTTTAGTTGATATAAAAACCGCCCTTATTAAAACACCACTTGCAAAATTATCTTTATCAGTAACAATATTTAAGCAATGATGAATTCCGTAAGATCTGTAAATATAAAATCTTCCTGGCTCACCAAACAATACTTTATTAGAAGGAGTCTTTTTATTATATCCATGGCAAGCCTCTTCTTCTTGTGAATAAGCTTCAGTCTCAACTATCATTCCTTTTATTAGTTCTTTATCAATTCTATTTCTAAATAGATAACATCCAATTAAGTCAGGTGCTACAAGCTTGGAGTGCCGGTAAAAAAAATTTTTTTTAAAAGATTGTTGATCTATTTTTAAATACTTATCTAAGCTTATTTTTAACGGTCAAATACAATTTAGTCTAGCTTTTGAAGCATAAAAAAATTTTTCTCTTGTCATGAGATTTTATAAATATATTGTTATCAATTTTGTTTAATTCATTAAAGGCTTAAGTAATGCTTGTGAAAATCGTTTAATATCTATAATGAAATTGATTTTTAGATAATTGAAAGCAGATGAAACGAATTAGTAATGATGAAGTTAAAAAAGTAGCACAATTAGCAAGACTAGAATTAAATGAAAGTGAGATTCATCAGCATGCAGAACAGTTAGAAAAAATTTTGGCATATATTAAACAACTAGAGAAAATTAATACCGAGAATGTTCCATGCACTACTAGAGCTATAGAAGTGGTTAATGTATTGAGAAAAGATGAAAAGAAAAATTATGAAAATTCTGAGGAAATTTTAGATTTGGCACCTTCAAGAGAAAATAAATTTTTTAAAGTGCCAAAAATTATTAATGAATAGCTAATTACCACCTATATAAGTCTTATTAACTATCTTTAATAAAATTTTTTTTATTTTAAAACTTGGGAATGAATTTATTATTTTTCTAAGTTTTCCTTTTTTACTTCTGTGACTTCTTATCCCTATAAGTAGATCGTAAATAAAATTAAAAGTATCGCCTTTAGTTTCAAAAATACCTACTCTTTGAGGTGAACCTTTGATGTCTAATAAAGGTTTGGTTTTTTCGTAAGCTATTTTATATTCAAACCAGGGTATTGAAGGCCATAGATGATGAATTAAATGATAATTTTGACCCATTATGAGAATATTCAAAAATTTGCCTGGATAAACTCTTGAGTTTATCCATTTATTTCTTGAGCGAAATGGCCTATGAGGGAGATAATCAAAGAAAATACCTAAAGTGACTCCAACCATTAATGCAGGACCAAACCATAAATTATAGATTAAGTTCATAAAGTCAAATTTTAAGCCAGCTAAGATGATTGTTATAAATATCGATCTCTCTATTCCCCACTGTAGTAATTCATATTTTCTCCAGAGTTTTCTCTGAAAAAAAAATATTTCATGATAAAAGAATCTTGGAGCAATAAGCCAAATTGGCCCAAAAGTACTCACAATATGGTCTGGATCATTTTTGGGATCATTTACATGAATGTGATGTTGTAGGTGGACTCTAGTGAAAACTGGGAAACTGAAGCCTAAGAGTATAGCTGATCCATGTCCCATTGCTTGGTTTATCCAGGGCACAGGATGTGCAGCCTTATGACATGCATCATGTATCACGGTTCCTTCAATATGAAGAGCAAGAAATGCAGTGGCAACT
Source organism: Prochlorococcus sp. AG-469-F22 (assembly GCA_003211655.1). GTDB lineage: Bacteria > Cyanobacteriota > Cyanobacteriia > PCC-6307 > Cyanobiaceae > Prochlorococcus_A. The sequence goes on from QCSC01000044.1 coordinate 4,757, forward strand.
AGAAGAGGCAGAGGCCAAACTCCGCGGTACCACTGCCATATACTCAAAAAAGCAAGAAAATAACCACCAAAGAACAGGCCTAATGTGGGATTCCAAAAATTAGGAGGATCGACATAATTTTTGATCTCCCTGTTCCAGTTAAATGTCTTGGAAGAATTAGTTTGAATATTTTTATTTTTACTAGTTAAGTTTGAAATTGTTTCTTTTAATCTATATGTAATATAACCAATAATTCATAGTGATTGCATCACAATTTCAAACATTTTTAAATCGTTCTAAAATTATTGAGCCTAGTAATATGTGTCAAATTAAGGATCTTAAGTAAAAAATATTTTTAAAATATACCTCGCTAAACTAAAATTTAATTAAGCGGTCGTGGCGGAATTGGTAGACGCGCGAGTTTTAGGTACTCGTATCTTCGGGTGTGGGAGTTCAAGTCTCCCCGACCGCATTTAAGGGAAAATTAATATTATACAATTAAATTAGTTAACTATTTGCATATTTACTATAATTTAGATATCAACAAAAAATTTTTTGACAATTTATTTAGGCTGTTTATATTTATTATTTGGAATTATATTTTTGTTAATGCCTTTAATATATATTGAATTAGGCAGACCAAGAGATTTTATAAAAGGTGGTTTAAACCTAGTTATTGGGATGTTATTAATTTATAAACAAAATAGTTTTAATATTTTATATTCTTCAATTTTCACTGTCATTACTACATTACTTATTTTTTATATATTGGAAATATTTTCTATAAGGTGGAATCAATTAACTAATCAAGAGAAAAATAAACTACAAACTTTAGAGGAATTGAAAAAAAATCTTTCAATTTTTTTAAAGGCCATTTCTCTTGCAAGGCACGATTTTTTAAATTCAAATAATATTTTAAAATTTGGAAGAAAAAATGAAAATTTAAATAAAAAAAAGTGGGTAAGGAATGATGAAAATGATAATATAGTTAATTCAAATAAAAATAATTTACTGACTTTAGAGATGCCAAAAAAAGCAACAAATCAATCTATAAAAGATACAATCAATGAGGGCAAATAAATTAATTAATTGACTATAAATAAATTCTATAATTTCGAATGAAATCACAACATAACAAAGAAAAAAAATCTGGCTTTTCCTATAAAGAAACTTTGAATTTACTGAAGACTGATTTTTCGATGAGAGCTAATTCAGTAATTAGGGAACCAGAGATTCATAAATTCTGGTCAAGAAATAAGATTGATTTGGAATTGGGTTCATCTAACTCAGGTAAAAATTTCACTTTGCATGATGGCCCCCCTTATGCGAATGGATCCCTCCATATGGGACATGCTTTAAATAAAGTGTTAAAGGATATTATTAACAAATACAAAACCTTAAAAGGTTTCAAAGTTCATTTTGTACCTGGTTGGGATTGCCATGGGTTACCAATTGAGTTAAAGGTTCTACAAAGTTTAAGATCTAATGAAAGAAGAAATTTAGATTCTTTAGGTTTAAGAAAAAAAGCAACAGATTATGCAAAGATTCAAATTAACAATCAACTAGAGGGCTTTAAGAGATGGGGTATTTGGGGAGATTGGGATAATCCCTATTTGACCCTTAAAAAAAATTATGAGTCTGCTCAGATTGGTGTTTTTGGAAAAATGTTCTTGAATGGATATATATATAGAGGTTTAAAACCTGTTCACTGGAGCCCAAGTTCTAGAACAGCACTTGCAGAAGCAGAATTAGAGTATCCTGAGGAGCATTTTTCAAAAAGTATTTATGTTTCTTTAAATATTACTAAATTATCAGATGCAGTTCTTCTTAAATTTGAAGAAAAAGATCTGAGAAACAAATTACTTTCTAGTTTAAATAAATTATTTATAGCTATATGGACTACTACTCCATGGACAATTCCTGGTAATGAAGCAGTAGCTATCAATCCTAGAATGAATTATGTTTTTGCCTCGGATCAAAACGGTAATATATATCTTTTTGCTAGAGATTTAATTTCTGAAATTTGTGAAAAGCTAGATAGAGAATTTAATGTTTTATTAGATGTAAAAGGCTCATTGCTAGAGGGTCTTGAGTATCAGCATCCTACAAAAAATAAGGTTTGCAATATTGTAATTGGAGGTGATTATATAACCACTGAATCTGGGACAGGAATTGTACATACTGCCCCAGGTCATGGCATGGATGATTTTAATGTTGGGCAAAAATATCAATTACCCATAACTTGCATTGTGGATGAAAAAGGTAATTTAAATAAGCATGCTGAAAAGTTTTGCGGATTAAATGTTTTAAAAGATGCTAATGATTTGATTATTGAAGATTTGGAGAAAAATAACTTACTCCTTTTAAAAGAAAAATATAAACACAGATATCCTTATGATTGGAGAACTAAAAAACCTACAATTTTCAGAGCAACTGAACAATGGTTTGCATCAGTAGAGGGATTTAGATCTTCAGCTTTAAAATCAATAGAAGATGTTGAATGGATGCCAAAAACAGGTAAAAAAAGAATTTATTCGATGGTTGTTGGAAGAGGTGATTGGTGTATTT
>QCSC01000045.1 GCA_003211655.1 Prochlorococcus sp. AG-469-F22
GAAAAAAATTTGGAAAATTGAAAAGTTAGTATTACCACAACATTCAGATCACGCTGGGGTTATGTGGCATGGTACATATTTTGATTGGCTTGAAGAAGGAAGGATCAATACACTTTCACAAGCAGGTATAAATTATGTTGACCTTACAAAAAATGGTTTTGAGTTACCTTTAATAGATACTTCAATAAATATATATCTCCCTTGTTCCTTGGAGATACTATAACAATAGAAACTATATTTAAAATAAGCAAAAGTCCAAAAATAAATATTCATTCGAAATTTATTAACAAAAGCAAAACAGTTTTGACCATAGCTGAGGTTAATTTAGTTCTAATAAATAAAAAAAGTTTTTGTATCATAAGGAAAAGGCCTGATTTTATATCAAAAGCTTTTTTAAAATTAAACGGATAAGATTATAATTAGTTAGTTTATTAATTATTTAGAGCAATTAAATTCTATTCACTAATGAAGGATATATTTCTTGTCCTGGATTCATATCAATATCAGATGGAATCAAGTTATCAGGAAAAATCTTCTCTAACTAATCTTTTTACTGAAAACAAATTCATAGGATGGTTAGGACTTTTTATTGTATTTTTTTCAATCTTTGCAATTATTATTTTTCAATTTCTTGAATGGGAAAGTAATGACAAAAATAAGGTTTAAAAAAGACTTGACTTATAATAAATATAAATATTTTATAAAATGGCAATTTACTTAAAAATAACTAATCCAACTGAAGTTGTAAAAAAAAAGACCTCTAAATGGTTAACAGACATAACACCAGAAAGAATTGATCGAAAATTAGTTGAAGACGAAGTTATTAAAGGTATTATTGAACAATTAACATTGGAAGGTATTGAAGGCGAAATCTCAGCAATAAATGGTTTTGATGTGAAAGACTCTACATTAATAACAAAAAATGATTTTATAATTAGAAAAACAAAATCTTTTTAACTAAAAAATAATAAATAAAAAATAATGAATAATATTTTTATTATTTTAGTTTCTCTAATTTTTTTATTTTTGATAACTATATTAAAAGCTTTTCTATTAAAAAAAAGAAAAGATAATTTAAATACTGCCTTAAATGCAAATTACTTCCTTGAAACGATAAATAGACTTATTGAAGAAAATAAATACAATCTATTGGAGGAAAGAATTAGATTAAAAGTTATTGATGCTTATGGTAACGAAGACTTGAAAAAGTGGATTGGTAATCCCCCTCTCGATGAAAAATTAATTGTGAAAAGCATCAATAATGAATCCAAAAGATTAAAAGAAGGTATTCCATACTTTTGGGGGAAAGTCATTTTAAAAGAATTTTCAGGTCCAGACATTTTTTTCGAAAAATGGAAAGCTTATCGCAAGATTAATCCAATTATTAATGATGAAATAATTGGTGCTAGCAGAATTTTGGAGAATGAAGACTGGTTTATATTCATAGCTAGTCAAATAGAAAAAACTTGTTTAAATTTAATAGAAAATAATACTTCGAAGAATAATAATCAAAACTATAAAAAAGGAATTATATTTGAAAATCATTGTATGGAAATTCTCAAAAAAAATGGGTGGAAAGTGAAAGAAACACCTATAACCGGAGACCAAGGAGTTGATTTGATTGCCTCCATCGATAATTTAAGGATTTGTATTCAATGTAAAAATCATAAAAAAGCAGTAGGTAATAATGCTGTGCAAGAAATTTCTGCTGGCAAATTATATTGGAAAGGAACTCATGCGGTATTAGTATCAAAATCTGGTTTTACTAAATCTGCACAAAAACTAGCTAGAGCTAATAAAGTGAAACTATTAAATGATTTTGAATTAAAAGATTTAGAAAATATACTAATTTAGTTAAGTTACATAAATTGGGATATCCCTTCTTTATATAAAACAAGTGTCGTAAAAATTCCAGAAGCCCATATTAAACCTCTAGCAATCGGAATATTTAAAACATAAGCGCCAATATACAAGAAACGTAAGAGAGGGTGCATCCAAGCAGCTATTAAGGAAAGGTTTGAATCAGGTAAAGTAATTAAACAAAGTATGCAAGCTGGAGCATGAATAGAGATGCTTTCCCAGCAATTCTGATGACACCAAACTGCTCTTTTACCAAAGTCTGGCAATTGATCGAATAATGCTCTTGGTGCAGACATATTCTCCACAGAATAACCAGCTTTGATTCTTCCTAGAGTCAAAGGTATTGTTGATAGTAATACAACTACAACAGACAGGCAAAGGCTCCAAGCGAAAACTATTGGCATATATATTAAACAATTAATAAAACTACTTTAATAAATTACTACTAATTAATGCGGAATAATATTTAGTTTTAAAAAATCAAAATTATATTTATATTCATAAGCTATATTAAAACAAAATCCTAATGGACATTTCAAAAATATTAATAATACTACTCGGTAGTATTTTAATTTATTTAACTTTTTTATTTTTAGGATTAAATTTAAGAAATAAAAATATAAAGGCACAAAATCTAACTAAAAAAGACAAATAATTGTTTTCAACTAGTAAAATTTATATTATTTTTTTTTAATCATATTTTATAGAAATATAAAAGATTATTAACTATATTAAATTGAAGAATTATAAATAAAAATCTATTCTGTTTTAGATAAAAATAATGAAAAAGATCTATAAATTTATAAAAAGTTTTTTATTCATATCATTATGGCTAATAATTTCTTCTTATTTACAAAAATATTGGAATACATTCCACTGGGAATATATATACCTTAATTTAAGAACCATCTTTGATAAAGAGTTTTGGTTTGTTTTGGAAAGATACCTATTTGGACTTGACCTAGGTTATTGGATAGAGGAATTAATAAAATTTTTGACATATGAAATACCCAAAGAGACCTTTAAATATGTCCCAATATTCTTTTTTTTAAAATATATTTGGATTAAAAGATAAAAAATAATTTAAAGAGACTCAATAAATTCTTGAAATCTTTCAAATAAGGTATTATCTTTAATTTTTCTAAGAATAAATAAAGTTCCTTTATCTCCCCTGCAAATTCTTAGATCCTTGCTTAAAAAAGTTATTTCTAACCATCCTTTTTGATCTTTTTTAATCTTAGTTAAAGCGTTTATCTTCTTTATTCCTAGATAAGGTCCAATTATTCCAGCATGAGTAAAACTAACTCCAATTTTCTTATCATTTAAAGATCTTAATTTTGCTACTATTCCCGTTCCAATAATTGAATTAATTCCTTTAGGTTTGAGTAAATTTAAACCATTTAAATTTAAAGGATCAAGAATTTGAAGATTATCAATAAAAGGAGAGTAATTTAGAAATGGAGCTTTTGAACTACTCCATCTAAGCTCCCATATTCCTTTTAACTTCTCAATATCATTGCTAAGAGTAAATTTTGATTCCTTCTCTAGTTCTTCAGCCATATTTTTAATCATTTTTTTATTAGGACTTGAGAGGAGCAAGTCCAATAATTGTTGTTCTAAATTCATTTAAATAGATTTAAAAAGGAGTTGAGCAAAAATACTTACGTTGATGTGCTATATTCTACTGAAAATGTTCTGATTTCATGACAAAGAGTTACTGGCTTAAGAAAATATCAATGCCAAATGCTGATTTATTTCTCGAATACATAAGGACAGTACTGCCTTGGATAAGATCAGTAGGTGGGGTTGTCGTAAAAAAAGACATTATCCAAGATTCCAATTCACATAAGTGGGATGGAGGCCAACTAGGCATAGTAATAGAATTTGAATCTAAGTTAGCCGCAAAAAGAGCTTTTTATTCTGATGTATTTCAAGACTATTTGAGATCAAGAGATTTAATGGAACTAGTTACAATAAGCACTCTTTGATATTGAAAAAATAAAAATAGAAATCTAAGAATAATATTTGCCCACAAAAAAGAACAAATTCAAATTCGCAAATTAAGTATTTATTACTAGTAACCATTTTTTGTAATGGTTATAACTTCTTTATTCATATAATATCTAACAAAATTTAGGGTAATAATTTAAGAATTAAATTAAATGAACTACTCGACTGAACAAGAAGATTATTTAATGACAACACCATACACCAAAAAAATTCAACAAAAATTTAAGGAAGTTAAAACTTTTCTTGAGAAAAACGGATTCAACTCATCTTCCCAAGGTCTAATGCAGGATATTATTAGTTCTCAAGATTATATTTCCAAAAATGATTTATGAGAAAACTTGTTTAATTCATAGCGTTTTAAAATAATAAATCCCACCTATTAAAAAAGGTAATAATATCCGAATGAATATATAAAATGATTTCTTAGATTCTCCCTGTGATATCGGATTAATTTCTGGTTCAATTGCAAATCCATTTTGTCTTCCACCGCTTTCAGTTGTATAACCTTTTTTATTCATAATCCAAAAATTTGATTTCATTATCGCATAAATATTTTTATAGTTTAAATAAATTTTACATTTATAAAAATTATAAATTATCTAAAGATTAATAGTTTATTTCAATTTTGGATTTTAATTTAGCAGCTTTTTTAAGTAAACCAACAATTTCTTTTCTACCATTTGCTTTTTCTGCTCTATTAATTAAATCACTATATCTTTTTGTAATTTCTCTATGGTTCATTAAAATAATTTTATTATTTCTATTATAAAAATAGAAGTATAATTTTTTTGTATAAAATATATCAAAATTGTTTTTAATTTCGCTTAAATTTTTTACCTAAACCAACCTTTCTTTTTAGGTTCTTCTACAACCTTTACAGGTTCTGCTTTTTTACCAAATAATCCTTTTTTCTTTGGTTGTAGATCCACTTTTATCGGTTCTTTTTTTCTACCAAATAAACCTTTATTCTTGGGTTTATCAATTGAATCCATGGATTTATTAACTTTTTTTATAGGAGATTTCGATTGAGTTTGAATTGGTTTTTTACCATCTGATAAAAGCTGATATACAAAAAATCCAAAAACACCAAAAAAACCTACTGCTTGGACTATGGCGGTGCCGATATTATCAAACATTTGCGATTCTAAGTATTTTTTATTAAGTAATCATTTAATTATGGATAAATATTTTTAAAACTGCGTAATAAAAAATTACAGATTTATAAATTAAAAATTAAGATATGAACAATTTTTTGAATAAAACTATTTATAGTAGTTAACTAGATCGATTATCAAAATTGTAAGGAGAGATATTCCCAAGATATAGGGAAAGTAAGGATATTTATTCAAGATTTGATTAGAATTATTTATTGATTCCTTTTTTACTACCTTCTTTTCTCTAGGCGGCAATCCTAATTCTTCTCTCCTTTTAGCTTCTCCCATTTTTTTAGATTCACACTTGAAAACAAATATAGTTCATATATATGTTTAAATACAATAATTAAATATTTTCTAAACTTGATTAGAAACTTTATTTAAAAATTTAGTTATTATATTTTATATTAATAAAAACATAATGATAGAAATAGTTTGGTCGGTTAATATAATGATTGCAATTTTAATTGGGGGAGTTGGCTGGGTCTTATATTATATCTTTACCTACGATCAGAAATACACTTCTTAATATCAAGATGGCTGAAAGAGATTTAGTTAATTTCCTTAAAAAAATTGAACAATTAAATAAACTATCTAAATTGATAGAAAAAAATCCTACAAAAAAGAAAGAATTGTCAGATTGTAATAATCATGAAGATGTAATTAACCTAACTTCTAAATGGGGTTTTGAAATTGGCAAAAGATGGGGAGAATATTAAACAAATTATTATCCAACCAATAAAAAAACATCTAAGTAGCACCAATGCTCATAAAATAAATTAATATAAAATTTGTAAATATGTAATTATGAGTGATATTGAGGAGATAAAAAAGAAGATATATCAAATTGCAGCTATTACTGACAGAGGGCAAAGACTGAACAAATTAATTGCGCCTATGTATCAAGAAAAATCAACAGAAATGGAAGAACTTATAAAATCTCTTGAAAGTTTTAATACAGAAGTTTCTGAAGAAAAATTATCTGGAGAGTGGGAATTAATTTATTCAACAGTCGAATTATTTAGGAGTTCGCCGTTTTTTTTATCTATAGAAAAGGCATTAAATGATGAATTCAAAAGTAATCTTTTTTTCAAACTACATCAATTACAAGTTGGATCATTCGGTCTTTCTACCATTGGAAGAATTGCTCAAAAAATTGATTTTGAAAAAAAAGAATTTTTATCAACATTTGATACCACAATATTTGGGCTTACAACAATTCCAATTCTTGGTTGGTTCAAGCTTCTTCCAACCTTTGGAGGGAGAGTAATAACATTATCTGATGGATTAGTTTTAAAAGATAATTCACTCCAAATGAACTTGCAAAAGACAAAAGTATCAAAAGTAGATGGACTTAGTAAAATCCCAATATTTAGTGAGATTCTTATGGATAGATGGTACCAAGTAAAAGAAGTTTGGGAGAAATTACCATGGAACAAAGAATCACCTTCTTGCGAGGTATTCGTAATTTATTTAGATGACGAGATAAGAATAATGAAAGATATTTATGGATCAATTTTTATTTATATAAGACCATCAATCTCCTTATTAAATTGATTACAAATAAACTCTAATAAATTAAAAGCCAATTAAATTCGTCTAAACCTTCTAAAAAGTAACCAAGGATGAACTAAAAGAGCCACTTAAAAATCTAAACATCTCTTCAATTAATATTTAAGATAATAAAATTAATAATTTTCAAGTATTTTTTTATTATCAATCTCTGGACACATAGAACTCATTATTTCTACTAATAAAAATTGATCTGATTTAGAAATTGTTTTTTTAAAAGTAGTCTCTAAATTTTTCTTTATCTCTTCAAGAGAATTTCCATTTATTGCTAGGGCGCATAAGAAAGCAGATGTCTCAATATGTTTTCTTTCTTTCTTATAAGTTTTTACCTCAACTCCGGAGATGATGCTTCTTTTTTTTGACGCAAATATTTCATTAATAAATAAAGTATTAAATAAAAGAAAAAATATGAATATAAATTTTCTTTTATTAAAAGTTTTTTCAGTTAATAAATTCAAGAAAGATTAAAACTATTATTTAAAATTATTCACTAGTTTCAAAAGATACGCTGAAAGGACCTGAGTCAAAACTTATGCC
>QCSC01000046.1 GCA_003211655.1 Prochlorococcus sp. AG-469-F22
TTTCAAGAGTTAAAATTTTTGGACCTCTTCAATCAAAAAACCTTTTCCATAACAACAAAGACAGGTTCGGGCTTCGTCTAATGAGATTCTTTGGTAACCTACTCCATTGCATTTGATGCAATTAGTCTTGGTTTTTGAATAGATCTTGGAGTTGAGTTTAGCAGCTCTATTCAAAAAAGAAACAGTTTCTTTGCGGCCATTGGCTTTATTTGCTTTATTTAAAAGCTTTTTGTAATTTACTTTTAATTCTTTTATGGTCATGAGTTGAAAGGTGGATTAGTTTTATCAAGGACTGATTGGATAGAAAATAATAAGTATTTTCTAGAAATTCACAATGAATATATATCTAATCTCAACGTGATATTCTTAAATATAACTACTATCAATTACTACCGTTAATGTTAGACCCAAATATTCTTGGATTTAACAGAAAATTTATATTCTTAATTCTCAAGTTGCTTCGATATCCTTAAAAATAAATTTAATTTAGTTTGAATTTGCGTATGATTTAGTTTTAGAATTTATTTAAAAAAAGATTTTTAATGGAATATCGTAAGTTTAAAAATCATTAAAATTATTAAGCAGCTCTGTAAGAACCGCTTGGTCTTTTAAGACTCTTTAATAAGCGATCATTTTCTTCTGTAAGAATGTCAAGATTTGATTTTTTAAAATCTTTTTGCATCTCAGATGATTTATTTATAATTATTTTTTCAATCATTAAGAATGAATTCTGTTTAAAACAAATTTGATCATATCGTTCCTAAAAAAATTCCGCGTGACATTTTTTACAAAAAAACCTTATATTTTATTTCGCACATAGAAAAGTGAATTAAATCTACAACTTGTGGAAAAACCTGTTGAAAAAGTGTTAAAAAGTGGATAACTCACTGGGATCAAGTTAAAAACAGGGTTTTTTGGCTTATTTTCTAAGTATTAATACTGCATCAATAATTATAAAATGAAGTTTAATATTCAATAAAAATGACTGAAACAACAATGGGATCATTCCTTTTCTAAAAAAAGTAATTTTTATAAATAAAATATTTTTTGTCGTAAATCAAATACTTTTTTTATTTGCTACATGTTTCAAAATGAAAATTTTATTAAAGGAAAATTTTACTCCTTTTAATTATTTTTAACCTATTTAAAAGTTTGAAAAAAAAAGATTAATTCGGTTTTCTCTCTGGTTTAATTTTCCACATAGAAAAATCAATCGAATAGATTAAATAATGTTCAAAAATTAAAAATGACAGAAGAAAAAAAAGATCTTAAGAAATGCGGTGAAAAGAAAAAAATCATGTTTACTTATGGTTTTATTCAATTTGGTTCTAGTTTCGTATCTGCAGTAGCTTTAGCGGCAATTGCTTTTGGATTTTGCTCTATAAAGAAGGAATCTAAAGTATTTAATAATTGTGTAACTGAAATTGTAGAAAATGGTAGTACTAATGCAGAAGCAGTTAGATATTGCCACGGTGGCAATTAAATCAATTTAATTAAATGAACTCTACTCATTGTTTTCTACTTGACTCTTTAAAAGAGGAACCAATAGGTGAGACAGTCCATTTTGTTTGGTATATAACGGATGTTGGTATTGCTGCTCTCTTTAAGGGAAATGAGATTCTTAAAACTTATAGTTTAAATGTTGGGAAAGAGGCAAAAAATTTAAGCCTAGATATCAGTAAGGAAGAAAAAGAATATTGTGAAATTGAGGATAAAAAACTTTTTATCTTTTATTCCTGAAGCAATTAATTAACTCAATAAGATGGTTCTAGATTATAAACCGACTCTTTAACACTCTTTTCACTAATTATCTCAAAGGTAAGTTCCTGATTTAAGGCATTTATGTAGGAAGTATAGAGTTTGTCCCATACGAATTCAAACTCATCCTTAGTAAGGTTTTTAAAAAGAATTTCTCCTTTAAAATAAATGTGATAAGAATCAAACATCATGGAAAATTTTTTCTAACCTTTTTTAACGCAGTTAGTTATACATGACGTATTGATGGCTACTAAAAAAAGTATTTAGAAAAACTTCTAAATACTTTTTTTAATCCATGCGAGTATTCATTTTTTCCTTCTTAAATAAAGACACAGTTTCATCAAGATCTAAACAAGGTTGAATATTAATATCCATAAGTCTTCTCCATGGATGCCATTGTTTCCAAATTGTTTCTAAAGAATCTGCACTAACAACGGAATGACCAATGCCATTTTGGATCATGAAAATCCATGAATGAACTTCATAGTTCTCAGGTCTATTTTGAGGTCCTCCCGATTCATACCAATTAATAAGCATTTCTCCTCCTTCTTCTTGATCTTCACCGTCTGCAAATTCATAAGAAATTAAATATCTTTGCATGTAATTTAAAAAATTTTAATACTTTAGCTTGATAATACAGTATTGCATTTCAATTATTTGATTGCTAAAAATCTAATAGAATCCAATATTATTAATGATCCTAAGAATTGAAATAATCAAAAAGAACATTTTAAGTAATGTTTTATTTATAAATAAAACCATTTTTGAGTATTTTCAAAAACATGACCTATTTGTCTGATTTGAAGCATGTAAAAATTTTGACTTAAATTTTTTCTGACTAAGATATATAATGTTTAGAGAATTTATATAGTTGATAAAAAGTTTATGAGTAGAAAGTCAAATAATTCTAATCCAACTGGAAAACTAGATTATGAGGAGATTCTTGAGGAGGAAATAATTAATTCATATGAAAATAAGTTTGAAGCTAATTCTGATATCAATAATAAAAACAAAAGATTTTACAGACTTAAAAGAACGCCTCTTGAAGTAATAAATAGATTATTTTTCTTTTTCTTTGTTGGAAGTTTTATCTTCTCATTCTTTTTAGCTTATTCAGAAAATAAAGTCTGGTTCATTATTTATTTAATTAGTGCATTCTCATGTATTTTTTATACTCCAAATAGAAAAGCCCTTAAGGAATTAATAGCAGCCTGGCCTAACATTGAAGATCTTATTAAAGGAAGAAGCTTGTGGAGGAGGATAAGTAAATAATGAATCCAATTAATTCTTTTAAAAAGTGGTTATTAAATATTCTTGTTCCTTATATTGAGGGATTTAAAAAGAAAAAGGAGAAAAAATAAGAATGAATGCGGTGGGTTTAGGCATAACTATTGAACTTTTTTTGTTAATTGGAGTTGTGTTTTGGATAAGAAATTTGAAAACTAGTCAGAATAGACAACCATCTTTATCAAAGAAGATAATCAAAAATCTAAAGTTTTGAAATTTTTAAATAAAAATTTGTTTTAGAAAGATCTATTCCTTCAGGAAAATTAGTTTTCTTTTTGCTCTCACTTTGCATTAAAAATCTATTAGAACATTGGAATAGTTTTTAAAAAGATGACTTTTACAGCTCAAGGCCTTGCTCCCATAACAAATCCATTAAATAGTGTTTTAGTGGAAAAGAAACTTATAAATGTTGATCAGAAATTTATTCAACTCGTTTCTTTAGCTGAGGGTTTACCTAGAACTGAAATCCTTGAGAGTGGTAAAAATTATTGGAGAGGTGTTTGTAGAAGTGCCATTTTTAGATTTCCAGATGATCTTGAGATTTTAAAACTAGATGCAAGGAGTTATGTTGATAGGTCCAAAGGGATAATTCAAATAAGATCAGCTGCAAGATTAGGTCAATCAGACTTAGGTGTTAATTTAAGAAGAGTAGAATATTTATTTAGTCAATTATAGAAAATTTAATTTAGGTAATTGGTCTGATTTATATTTAGTTAAGGTTCTTTTTACTTTATAGATGTGCTTTAATTCAAAAGAATATTTGAACAGCCATGGTGAAAATAATTTTAGTTGCGATTATTGTCGCATTAGTATATTCACAACCTGATCTACGTTTGACTGTAGCCGATTGGTTGAGATCAGCTTCTGATTTTTTAATTGAGTCAGTAAAAGTAAAACAATAAAAAATTGTTTTGAGAGATTTAAATTACCCCTGAAACAGAAAGCATTTGTTTAATGCATAATGCGATAAAAATAAATATTAATATCCGACTAAATATGTATTTCACAAAATTAATAAATTCTTTTAGCTACATAATAGAAAAATATTGTGAAATTTTTGAATAGTTAACGATAATAAGAGATATGAAGCTTAGATTATTTGAGTTCTATTTTATTAAAGACTACTTAAGGCCTTGGTTTGGTCTTATTTATTCTTTATTCTTTCTGTTTTTTTTAGGTGCTATTGGCTATCGAATTACAGAGGGCTGGGATTGGGGTGATTGCTTATGGATGGTTCTGATCACAATTACCACTATTGGTTTTGGAGAAGTTCAAACTTTAAGTCCTGAAGGAAGAATTATTACTGTTCTAATAATCGTTGGTGGATTAATTTTTATTCAATTTACCTTTCAAAAAGCTGTTAGATTATTTGAATCTGGCTATTTTCAAAGAGTAAATGAATTACGTTTTAAAAGAATTCTTAGAAAAATGGAAAATCATGTAATTTTGTGCGGATATGGGAGGGTAGGTCAGGAAATATCTAATCAAATAAAAACACAAAATATCCCAATTATTGTTGTAGAAAGCGATGAAGATAGAAAAAAGATTGCTGAAGATAATGGTTTAGAAGTGCTTTGTGCTGATGCAACTCTTGATGAAACCTTAAAACTAGCTGGATTAGATAAATGTAAAAGTTTGGTTGTTACCTTGCCTAATGATGCTGCTAATTTATATGTCGTTTTAAGTGCTAAAGGGATAAGAAGTACAATTAGAGTTATTGCTAGAGCTGGAACTGAAGAAGCTGCTAGTAAATTGAGATTGGCTGGAGCAAGTATTGTTGTTAGTCCTTATATAGCAGCGGGAAGAGCTATGGCCTCAATGGCTTTAAGACCAATAGCGATTGACTTCTTAGATTTATTGGCAGGAAGTGAATGTGAAATTGAAGAATTTGAATTAAGTAATGATATTAGCCTTTTTGAAACTGCAGAAATGATAACTCTTTTAGAGCTTGGAATAGGTAAAAAGAGTGGAGCTAAAATATTGGCAATAAAAGAAGATGAAAAGTTAATAACCAATCCAGGAGGTGATTTTTTACTTCAGCCAGGTCAGGTATTAATTGCTTTTGGAAGTAAGGAACAACTAACTACCCTTAATAGACTTTTAGGAAATCTTGTAGTTTCAGTTGAGCTTTTGAAATAGACATATCAAGAATTTTTTAAATATCAAAATAATTTGATGTTTTTTTCTTTCAATTTTTAAATAAATTTAAGTCTGTAAATTATCTTATATTTAACAAACTTAGTTCTCATTTAATAATGGGCATTTTCAAAAAAACTCTCATTTTATCTTCTGCAATTTCATTAATACTTTCTCCATCGGCGATGGCTTCAAAAAGATTGAGCGGAGCTGGTGCATCATTTCCTTCGAAGATTTATACCAGGTGGTTTTTTGACTTAGCTAAATCTGGAGGCCCTAGAGTTAATTATCAAGCAGTAGGTTCTGGATCTGGAAGAAAAGCCTTTATAGACGAAACTGTAAATTTTGGTGCATCAGATGATCCGATGAAAGATTCTGATATAGAGAAAGTTACAAGAGGACTTGTTCAAATACCGATGGTAGGCGGAACAATTGCTTTTGGATATAACTACGATTGCGACTTGAAACTAACACAAGAACAAGCTGTTCAAGTGGCAATGGGAATGATAAAAAATTGGAAGGAATTAGGATGTAAGTCAGGTAAATTAACTTGGGCGCATCGTTCTGATGGCTCAGGCACAACTAAAGCCTTTACAAATTCTATGGAGGCTTTCTCTAAAACTTGGAATTTAGGTACTGGTAAATCTGTTAAATGGCCTTCGGGAGTTGGAGCAAAAGGAAATTCTGGTGTTGCAGGTGTTATTCAAAATACTCCAGGTGCAATTGGTTATGTAAACCAGTCATACATTAAAGGTAATGTTAAGGCTGCTGCACTTCAAAATCTCTCTGGTGAATTCGTTACCCCCAACACTGAATCAGGCGCGATAGCTTTAAATGGAATAAATCTTGATGAAAACTTGGCTGGTAAAAATCCGAATCCTACTGCTAAAGGAGCTTATCCAATAGCAACCTTGACTTGGATACTTGCTTATGAAACAGGCAATGGTAGAAATACTAAGGCAATTCAAGATACATTCTATAAATTGCTCAATGATGAATATCAAGATAAAGCTCCTGCCTTAGGTTTCGTTCCCTTGAAAGGAGAAATTTTAAAAAAATCAATTGAGGCTGTTGGAAGAATAGGTAGATAAATTTTTCAATAGATTTCAAATTATCATGACTTTCATATTCCTTTAACCACTCTTAAAGTCTTTTCAACCATTTAGTAGTAGATTTATAAGGATATTCTTTTTTTAATGGAAGAGAAATTAGCTCTTTTCAAGAATCGAAAAAGATTCGGAATTGAAAAAAATATAGATATTATTTTTAAGAATACTGCTCTAGTCTTGTCTAGTTTTGTAGCGATAATACTTTTAGGAATTGTTTTAGTAGTCTTTTTTCAGTCATTTGAATCATTCTCAAAGTATGGTCTTAAGTTTCTTGTGACCTCTGAATGGAATCCAGTAAAAGATGAATATGGAGCATTTACCGCAATCTATGGAACATTAATAACCTCTTTTCTTTCATTATTGATAACTATTCCATTGGGGGTTGGCACCGCAATATTTATTACTGAGGATTTTGTTCCTAAAGTTTTTAGAGAAATAATCGGTTCTTTTGTTGAACTTTTAGCCGCTATACCTTCAGTTGTATTGGGATTATGGGCAATATTTGTAATTGAACCTTTTTTCAGAACATTTTTTGTCTTTTTACATAATTTCTTTGGCTGGTTTCCTTTATTTAGTACTGAACCTACTGGTAGGAATTCTTTACTGGCGATATTGATTTTAGTAGTAATGCTTTTACCAATAGTGACTTCAATTGCAAGGGACTCTCTTAATCAAGTCCCTAAAAAGCT
>QCSC01000047.1 GCA_003211655.1 Prochlorococcus sp. AG-469-F22
TATAAGCGCATCTAACTCCAGTAAATCCTGCATTTTTTGAGAAAGATCTAAATTCGATAGCACAATTTTTTGCCCCCTCAATCTCATATATTGAATGAGGAATATTTTTGTCTTGAATAAAAGCTTCATAAGCTGCATCGAAAAGAATCAAAGACTTGTTTTCGATGGCATAATCAACCCATTTTTTCAATTCTTGTTTAGTAATTGTTGCTCCAGTGGGATTATTTGGAAAACAAAGATAAACAATATCAACTTTCTTTTTTGGGATTTCAGGTTGAAAATTATTTTCTTCATTAATCGCTAAATATACTAGTCCTTGATAGGTACCATTTTGAAGTGTTTCTCCTGTTCTCCCAGTCATCACATTAGTATCGACATAAACAGGATAAACCGGATCAGTTACGGCAATTAAATTATCATCCCCAAGAATATCTAAAATATTGCTACTATCGCATTTTGAACCATCAGAAACAAATATTTCTTCCGATGAGATTTGACAACCTCTTGAAATAAAATCATTTACAGAAATTTTTTCCCTAAGCCATCCATACCCTTGCTCTGGGCCGTAACCTTTAAATCCATTATTTGTTCCCATTTCATTTAATGCTTCTCCCATAGCATTAACACAAGCTTTAGGTAGCGGCTCTGTTACATCTCCTATTCCCAGCTTAATGACTTTCGAACTGCTATTAACTTGAGTATAGTCATTAACTCTTTTTGAAATTTCAGGAAATAAATATCCTGCTTTGAGTTTTAAATAATTTTCGTTGACTTTAACCACTTTAAAAAAATTTCTAAACTTAACCTATATAAGAATAATGGACAATGTACTTAAGCGGGAATTAGATGTTAATATAAGTTGGTTATGATTTATCTAAAGAAATAATCATAGCTATTTAATCAATTTCAAATCGTTTGAAAGTCGTCTAAAACTTAAACACTTAGCAAGTCAAACAGCCACTAATTATTTTAAAAATCTAATAAATTAAGCTATCAAGAAATTGCTAGCGAATAATTAAATATATAATTATTTACTTTTTATCGATTTTCAAAAATTCAAACCATACTTTAAAACATTTTATGTCTCAGCAAATTGTAATAGCTGAGCAGGCGCGTATTGCAGCACTACTCACAGATGATCAAGTTGATGAATTAATCGTCGCACAAGGTCAATATCAAATCGGGGATATTTTTTTAGGAACTGTTGAAAATGTCCTTCTAGGTATTGATGCTGCCTTTATAGATATTGGAGAAAGTGAAAAAAATGGCTTTATTCATGTATCAGATCTAGGTCCATTAAGATTAAAAAAAGGTGTTGTAGGGATTACTGAACTTCTTGAACCAAAACAAAAAGTTCTCGTGCAAGTAATGAAAGAACCTACTGGAAATAAAGGACCTAGACTTACAGGTAATATCTCATTACCTGGTAAACATTTGATATTGCAACCATATGGACAAGGAGTCAATATTTCTAGGAAGATAAATACTGAGACTGAAAGAAGTCGTTTAAGAGCTCTTGGAGTTTTAATTAAACCGCCCAGCACAGGATTATTATTTCGAACTGAAGCAGAACAAATCAAAGAAGAATTACTTATTGAAGATTTAGAAAATTTAATTCAAAAATGGGATCAAGTATTAAAAAATTCAGAGAGTACTCATCCACCAAATTTAATAAGTAGAGATGAGGATTTTTCATTAAAAATTTTAAGAGATTGCATCAAATCATCAACTAATAAAATTGTAATTGATAATAAAATCGCTCTCGAAAAAGCAAAAGACTTTTTAGTTAATAATGACTCTAATGTGGATCTTGTTTTTCACAATAATGAAATAAATGAACATATTTTAGAAAAATACCAAATTAATAAAACTATTCAAAAGGCTCTTCAGCCAAGAGTAGACTTACCTTCAGGAGGTTACATAATTATTGAACCTACTGAAGCATTGACAGTAATTGACGTTAATTCTGGATCTTTCACAAGATCAGCTAATTCAAGACAAACTGTTCTATGGACGAATTGTGAAGCAGCTATAGAAATTTCTAGGCAAATGAAATTAAGAAATATTGGGGGAGTTTTAGTTATAGATTTTATAGATATGGAATCTCGAAGAGATCAATTTCAGTTACTTGAACATTTTACTTTAGCCATTAAAGATGATTCAGCAAGGCCACAGATAGCTCAATTAACTGAGTTAGGTTTAGTTGAATTAACAAGAAAAAGACAAGGTCAAAATATATATGAATTATTTGGTACTAAATGTACTAACTGCGATGGATTAGGGCATAAAGAAAAATTACCAAATTATAAAAATAATTCTTTAAAGAGTAACCAAAATGCAAAAAAATCCAATAAATTAAATGACACCAAAATCCCAGATTTAACTCCCATTCAATTAATTGAAAATCAGGAAACGATCATTAGGGAAGAGTTAACTAAAACCAAAAATACCAATAAAGACGATGATCGTTCCAATAAAAGGGGTAATGATAATGAATTACCTAATACAAACAATCGTAGAGAAAAGAAAGTAATCACTGTTGAGCTTAGTAATGATGAAAAAATTGTTTATAGCCAATTGGGTATAAATCCATTAATTAAATTAGGAAAGGAATATCTAAGTAGTAATCACTTAGTACGTTTGGAAGATGTTAAGAACAAGGAACAAGCTACTTCTGAGCAAAATGTAAAAACAAAAAATAAAGTTACAAGTAAGAATACAAATAAAATAACCTCAACTTTGGATTTAAAAGAAGAGGTTGAAGCAGATTACTCTAAAGAAGTGAATCCCGACAAAAACTTGCCAAAAGTAATAAATGAGAACGAGGAAATAGAAACAACAGATGAAATGGATAATTCAAGAAGAAAAAGAAGAAGATCATCTGCAAATATTGAATAAAGATTCTGAGATAGGTATTGACGAAGTAGGTCGTGGTTCGGTTTTTGGACCTGTATTTTCTGCTGCTATAGTTCTTTCTAAGAAAAGTGGATTAACTCTCAAGAAATTAGGGATTAATGATAGTAAAAAATTAACTCCCAAAAAAAGAAAAGATGTTTTTCCTAAAATTATTACATTATCATCAGATTACGGTTTAGGGCAGTCTTCAGTAAGAGAAATAGATTTATTGGGGATAAGATATGCAACTGAACTTTCAATGATTAGAGCAGTTAAAAAGTTAAAACATATGCCATCTGAACTATTAATTGACGGCCCATTACCATTAAGACTTTGGGAGAGTAATCAAAGAAATATTATTTCGGGTGATTCAAAATTTATTTCAATAGCTAGTGCAAGCATAATTGCTAAAGTAATGCGTGACTCTTTAATGGAAAGATTAGAAAGCAAATATCCTGGATATTTCATATTTAAAAATAAAGGATATGGTACCAAACAACATTTTTCAAGTCTTAAAGAAAATGGACTAACGAATCTCCATAGAAAAAGTTTCTTGAATAAGTTAAATCTGATTTAATTCACACCAATTTACAAAATCTTTTATTAATTGTTGTTGAACTCTAGATTTTATTCCTAATAAAATTCCATTCAATACTGAATGACCTGTAGATTCTAAAATTTTCTTTGGCAAAAGTTTCAAAAGAGACGGTTGACTTACTGAAACTCCGAGTAAGGCTTCACCTTCTAACCCAAAATCAGTTGCCTCCAAATTTGCTTTCAAAATTAAATTAAAGTCTTCAACCATGCCTAACCCATCTAATGTACTATCAACTGCACTCATTTTTAAAACACCCTCATTATTCTCAACTGCAATTGATACAACAGGTTTAACATCTAATTGAAAAACCTTGAAACTTGTTACAGTATACTTATACATTCCTTCCCCTTCAGGTTCTAATTTATTTGGGTCTAGCATTGCTCCAACAACTCTTTCTTCCTCCAAAAGATATTTAGAAAGATATCCTTTATTCCTCGTAACAGAAAGTTTAAGTTTCTGTTTTGCATCAAAAGCTAAAAGCATTTTCTATATACCTCCAATGCTTATTTGATCTCTTTTTTTATTACAATTTATCATGAGCAAACAAGTTGCATATTTAGGCCCTAAAGGGACATACGCTGAAAAAGCAGCTCATATTTTATCAAAGCTTGCTAATTTTAAGTCACCTTTATTTGTACCATGTAACGGACTGTATTCGGTTATTAAATCAATAGCCTACAACAATTGTGATGCAGCAATAGTGCCCATTGAGAATTCTGTTGAAGGAGGAGTAACAACGACTTTAGACGCGCTTTGGAAATTTTCTGATATTAATATAAATAAAGCAATTGTTTTGCCAATAAAACATGCATTAATTAGTAATGGCAAGATTTCAGAGATATCTGAGGTGTTATCTCATCCACAAGCTTTAGCTCAATGCTCAGAATGGCTATCTGAGAACCTTCCGGAAGCTATTACTTTATCAACAAATTCAACTTCAGAAGCTGTGAATATGGTAAAAGGAAGCTCATTTAGAGCAGCTATTGGTTCGAAATCTCTTATTGAAATAGAAGGACTTAAAGAATTAGCATTTCCTATTAATGATGTCCAGGGTAATTGCACAAGGTTTGTATTGTTGAGTAAAGAATACATCGTAGATAGAGCCAATATTGCAAGTTTTGCCTTCTCATTACTCTCAAATAATCCTGGTGCTTTACTAGAAGCTTTAAATTATATTGCAGAATTTGGATTTAATATGAGTAAAATAGAATCTAGACCTTCAAAAAGAGAACTAGGAGAATATATTATCTATGTTGATGTTGAAATAAATACTAAAACTAATATTGAAGCATTTAATAAATTAAAGAAAAAGATACAACCTTTATGTAAACATTTGGTCGACTTTGGATGTTATTTATCAGAAAAGATTAATTTAGACTAATTATCCTCTACATTTATAAACTCCAAATTCCATTAAACCTTTTTTAAAGGCCCAATCCATTAAAAGTATTGTAGGTATCTCTCTAATAGACTTTATAATCGCTCCTGGACCAAGGGATAAAATTGCATTAGGTCTTCTCATTCCTTCAAATATTGAATCAAACCAAGAGGGATTTGTAAAAGAATTCCAATTAGAGGTTATAACTTGACCTGAACTATTTTTGTTATTTATAAGAATACTACTAAAGTCATTGATACTTATAAATTTAGGATGTACCCACTGTTCAAGTAATTGTTTTAAGATTATTTTTTCAAGCATGGATGGTGGTTGCTTTTGTAAATCTCTTGAATTCCAATCAGCCAATGCTAAATAACCTCCAGGTCTTAAAGTTCTTAACATTTGATCTGCAAATTTAGTTTTATTATTCATATGGGCTCCTGCCTCAACACTCCAAACACCATCAAATGTTCCCTCTTCAAATTTCAAATCCAAAGCATCCATAGCTTTGAAGTTGCATTTACATTCATAAGGCGTAAGTTCTTTTGCTCTTTTTACTTGAGCTGGACTAATAGTTATTCCAGTGACATTAAATCCATAATAATTCGCGAGAATTCTAGAACTTCCACCTATTCCGCAACCGACATCTAAAACCCTAGAACCTCTAGGTAATTTATCTAAACCACTCCAACTTACTAACTCATGTACAAATTGAACTTTAGCCTCTCTAAAACCAATATTTTTATTTAGAGGATAGAAACCTAGATGTATATGCTCTCCCCACAATCTTTCTAGTAATTTATCTTGAGTCCAGGAATCATATGCTGTAGCTACAGTTCTCGAAGAAATATATTTTCTAGTATTAATTCTCCAAAATATTAAAGAAGTAAATAATAAAGTTAAAAATATAACAAGGGAATATATTAAAAAAATAGACATTTAGTTTTCTTTGATATCAGGAAAACTTTCTTTTAAAGCTGTTCTAGCTGCTAATTGTTTTCTAGTATGATCTAACATTTCAAACTCTCTTTGTAAACGAGTATGTGTGTTCCTCTCCTCTAAAAGTTTTTGCTGCTCTTCAGCTACTGGCCCCCCCCAGATGAGCACCGATCCAAAAAGACAGTTCCATAGGATTCGCAGGTAACTTATCAGGAAGAACTTTCTGAGAATCAGTTAATTTACTAGTTAATTTAACTACATCATTTAAGGCTTCAGTGACTGAATCTCTTAAAAGGTCTAAACTTTGAAAACTATCAATATTTTCATCATTGATCCAACTTACCATTGCTGAACAATAAGGTGTAGAACGTACAATTTCAAGGACTTGAAATCTTTGCTGTCCTAAAGTAATTATATTACTTCTACCATCTTCAGCCGTTTGATGTTTAATTATCTGAGCACAACAGCCAACGTTAGCCATACTTTTTTTATTGGGATCCCATTTAATTACTCCAAACATTGAATCTGATTCAAGTACAGATTTAAGCATAATTCTGTATCTCGACTCAAATATATGTAGTGGCAAGACTTCTTGTGGGAAAAGAACAACTTCTGGGAGAGGGAACAACGGTAATTCCCTTACTGAAAGCTCTCCCATTTAAACCTCAAATGTTTTTT
>QCSC01000048.1 GCA_003211655.1 Prochlorococcus sp. AG-469-F22
AGAGACAATTTTAATAGAAGAGACGATTTCAAAAGAAATGACAATATTAAAACCAATGACAATATTAAAAGTAATGAATACAGTTACTTGAAATCAAAAGAAAAACCTAGAAATAGTTTTAATCAATCACAAACAAGATTTTCTTCTATCGCTCATAATGCAGAAAATCATTCTGAAAACAGTTCAAAAAAATTTCAATTGAGTTCAAATGAAAGAAATTTTGAAGATTGGATCTGGGGTAAGCATTCTGTTTTTGCTGCTTTAAATAGCGAAAGACCAATTAATAGAATTTGGTGTACGTCCGAAATTTTCTCTTCAGAAAAATTTTACTTATTATTAAAAGACCTTAAGTCCAAAGGCGTTTTAATAGAAGAGGTCACTTGGTCTAGACTCTCTCAACTAACATCCGGAGCCGTTCATCAAGGAGTTGCCCTACAGCATGCTTCCACTAAGTCAATATCTTTAGAAAAATTAATTGATATATCTAAAGGTAAGTCCTCTAATCCTATTATTGTTGCATTGGATGGGGTGACAGATCCCCACAACTTTGGTGCAATTATTAGATCAGCAGAAGCTTTTGATTGCAAAGGTATTATTGTACCTCAACGAAGATCTGCAGGTTTAACTGGAACTGTTGCAAAAGTTGCTGCTGGTGCATTAGAGCATATACCTGTTAGTAGAGTAGTAAATCTAAATAGAGCTATTGATGAATTAAAGAAAAGGGGGTTTATCATTATTGGTTTATCTGGAGAAGGGCAAGTTCCTATTTCAGAATTCAAGGAAAAAGCCCCTTTTCTTGTGATAGTCGGAGCAGAAAATAAGGGAATCTCATTGTTAGTCCAAAAAAAATAACTGAGGTTGATGCCTTTAGAAATATTGAAAAGAAAGTTCCATCATTAACACCAAAAAGCAAACAATCTAGCGGCATACCAAAATATGTAGCTGACAGAATGGCTAGGAGAATCTTTTTTACTGCTGGAATACCAACAATTATGGGTATGTCAGTGTTTGTTATAAGTTATATAATCGTCACAAGAAATATTGCTGAAATTCCTCCTTCTTCAACAATAGCAATATCAGCATTATTCTTCTTATTAGGACTAGGGGGGTTAAGTTTTGGAATATTATCTGCTAGTTGGGATAAAGAACCAGGAAGTTTTTTTGGTATAGAAAATATCCCCTTGAATATTGAAAGAGCAAAGGCTGCATTTAAACCAGCATCTCAAAACTTTGATGAGAAAAAGTAAATTATGCAATCATAGATTTCAAATTTACTTGAAATGATTTATCAGAGAGTAATTTCGAAACACCGAGAATATCTCCAACACAAAATTGATCTCCAAACTTAACATAAGTTATAGAGTCATTGTTCCTAACAGCTGCTAATACTGGAATTTTAATTCCACATTTATCTCTATCTGGTTTAAATTTAACTAAACAATCTCTTATTGTGTTTTGAATTCTTATATCTGAGGCTTGGGAACTATCAAGATTAATGACAAGTAACTTTAAGTTATCAATTTCTCTGCAGTCATCAATAATTAATTGAGTCTTATCACTTTTTTTATCAATAGTGCCCCAGACTAATAGTCTTGTATCAGTAAGTAAAAATTCTGATAATCTACAATACGTTTTAGGGAATACTATTGCCTCGCAACTTCCAGAAAGATCTTCAAGTTGAACAATAGCCATTCTGTCGCCCTTTCTTGTAGTAATTTGCTTTAATTCTGGAATCATTCCAACCAAAGAGACTTTTGTTCTGTCGTGGGAATTTTCTAATTGAGAGATACTTATAGGAGAAACAAGTTTAGCTGGCTTTGCAAGATGTTTTAAAGGATGATCTGATAAATAAAAACCTAAAAGTTGCTTTTCTAATTTAAGCTTTTCAATTAAGGTGTAATCTTCAACTTTAGATCCTTGAGATAAAGAAAATTCTTTGGTATCGTTTTTACTAATTGAATCAAATAAATTTCCTTGTCCAGAAATCCGATCACGATTACGTGAGGATGCCCATTCCATTACATATTCAAGATCTGAAAAAAGTTGAGCTCTATTATTATTTTCAGAAAATTCATCAAGGGCTCCACAATGAATTAAAGATTCGAGATTCCTTTTATTTAAAATATTAGAGGGTAAACGATCGCATAAATCAGAAAATGATTTAAAAACTCCTATTTTATTACGATTATCAATTATATTTCTTATAGCTGAATCTCCGAGATTCTTAATAGCAGATAATCCAAATAAAATTTGATCCTTTTTAATAGTAAAGTCAATTCCTGATAAATTAATACTTGGTGAAATGACTTCTATTCCCATGGAATAGCAATTAGAAATATATCTCTGCATTTTGTCACTTGAACCAGCATTAACACTTAGAAGAGAAGCCATATAAGCTACTGGATAATGTGCTTTTAAAAAAGCAGTTTGGTAAGTGACTGCTCCATATGCAGTGGAATGACTTTTATTAAAACAATATTCAGCGAATAAAATCATTTGATCAAAAAGATCATTAGCAATTTTTTTATCTACACCTTTATTACAGGCTCCTTCAATGAAAATATTACGATGTTTAACCATCTCAGATACTTTCTTCTTTCCCATTGCTCTTCGTAACAAGTCTGCATCCCCAAGAGAATAACCTGCTAAATCTTGAGCAATTTTCATAATTTGCTCTTGATAAACCATTATTCCGTAGGTTTCAGTGAGAATAGATTCAATGAAAGGATGAGGAAAATCTATTTTTTCACTCCCATTTTTTCTATTAATAAACTTTGGTATGAGACCAGCATCAAGAGGTCCAGGTCTATATAAAGCCAAAATAGAGGAGATATCTTCAAGAGAATTTGGCTTAAAGTCTTTAACAACTTGTTTCATCCCAGATGATTCTAATTGAAATATCCCTTCTAAATCTCCTCTTCCAATAAGTTCAAAAGTTTTATTATCTTTTGGAGGTAATTGGTCGATATTTATTTTTTGTCCTGTGGAACTTTCAATTAAAGATATAGTCTTATCTATCATTGTAAGATTTTTAAGGCCTAAGAAGTCCATTTTTAATAAGCCTAACGATTCAATATCATCCATTGAATATTGTGTAATTATTTGTCCATCATTATTCCTCTGCAGTGGTACTAGCATATCTAAAGGATCAGATGCTATTACAACTCCTGCGGCATGAACACCATATGTTTTATTAGTACCCTCAATTCTCAATGCCAAATCAACCCATCTTTTTACCTTAATATCTTTTAAATATTTATCCCTAAATTCAGGACTAGGAGATTTTTTATCAATCATTTCGTACAGCTTATAAGGTTTCCCCCTTACAACTGGTATTAACTTAGCTAACTTATCCGATTCTCCATAAGGAATATCTAGTACTCTTGCAACGTCCTTTAATACTGCTTTTGATGTCATTTTATTAAAGGTAATAATTTGCGCAACTTTATCTTCGCCATATCTGTTGGTTACATAATCAATAACTTCATTTCTCCTGTCAATACAAAAATCTGTATCAATATCAGGCATAGATTTTCTTGCTGGATTTAAGAATCTCTCAAATAATAATCCATGTTTAACTGGATCAATGTTTGTAATTTGAAGAGCATATGCTACAAGTGAACCTGCAGCAGAACCTCTGCCTGGGCCAACAGGTATAGAGCTATCTCTAGCAAATTTTATATAATCCCACACAACTAAGAAATAGTCTGGGAAACCCATATCATCTATTATTTTTAATTCTGAAGTTAACCTTTTCTTGTAGATTTCATCGATTTCATCAAGATTATTTTTATTAAGCCTACTTAAAAGACCCTGCTTAGTTATTTTGGTCAAAAATGATAAAGAGTCAGTCTCTTCTTTTAAAGGGAACTTTGGCATTCTATAGGTACCGAACAACTCAAATTCCTCAATCTTTTGTGAAACCTCAACCGTATTATTTATTGCTTCTTTAATAGATTCTTTATCAATATGATCGTTAAAAAGTCTAAGCATTTCATCTTCACCTTTAATATATTCTGTTCCCGTATATCTCAATCTCTTTTCGTCACTTATTAATTTTCCCGTAAGAACACAAAGTAAGGCATCATGAGCTTCAACATCCATGTTTGAGATATAATGAGCATCATTTGTAGCAATAACTTTAATTTGGTGCTCTTTACCGATTCTTATTAATTCAACATTTACAATTCTGTCTTCGATAGAACCATGATCTTGTATTTCTAAATAAAAATCATCTCCAAATAATTTCTTATACCAAACAGCAGTATTCTCAGCGACATCAGTCCTTCCTTTTAAGATTGCTTGAGGAATCTCTCCACCCAAACAAGCTGTTGAAATAATAAGACCATCATTATATTTTTCTAAAAGAGATTTATCAATACAAGGTCTAGAAAAGATACCTCTGCCCCTCATACCGTTAAGATGGCTAATCGTTGTTAACTTTACAAGATTCTTATAGCCTGTATGATTTTTAGCTAATACTACCAAATGGTATCTTTTTTCCTTTTTTGGCTGAGGATCATCGATGGAACCATTGATAATGTACATTTCATTACCAATGATTGGTTTTATACCCTTACTTTTGCATTTCTTTACTAAATCAAGAACGCCATACATTACTCCATGATCGGTCAAAGCAATTGAATCCATTCCAAGTTCACAAGCTCTATCAACAATTTTCGAAACTTGACTTGCTCCATCTAGAAGACTGTAATCGCTATGATTATGTAGTGGAACAAATCCCATGTTTAACCAATTTATATTTATAAGATAGAGAATATTTTAAAAAATTCTATATTTTACTAATACAAATTAATTATTAATTCAAATTTCAATATTAGGTTTACTATTCATAACATCAGCATCTTTTTCAAATATATTTGCAACATTCAATATTCGATGCTCCTCCAATACATTTCCGATTATTTGAAGACCGATAGGTAAACCCTTTTTATCAAAACCACATGGAATGCTGATAGCTGGGAGTCCAGCAAGATTTACTGGAACAGTTAAAAGATCAGACAAATACATTGATAAAGGGTCATTTACAAAATCACCTTTTAAGAATGCAGTTGTAGGACATGTGGGGGTCAACAAAACATCAACTTCATTAAAAGCATTATCAAAGTCCCTTCTAATTAAAGTCCTTACTCTCTGAGCTTTCTTGTAATACGCATCACTATACCCTGCAGACAAAGCATAGGTACCAATCAAAATTCGTCTTTGTACTTCATCCCCAAATCCTTCAGCTCTACTCTTAGATATCATTTCTAATAAATTAGACTCACCTTCTGATCTGTATCCGTATTTAACCCCATCATATCTTGCTAAATTAGCTGAAGCCTCACAAGGGGCGATAACATAATAAGTTGCTATACCATCATTAAATCTTGGACACTTTATGTCGTGAATTTCAGCGCCCAAAGATCTGAATCTCTCAATACTGGATAAAACTGATTCCTTAACTTCAGGATCAAGCCCAGGATGATCAAAACATTCTTCAATAATGCCTATTTTAATACCTTTAATAGATTTATCTAAATCTGATAAGTAATTAGGGACTGGTTTATCAAGACATGTTGAATCAAGATTATCCTTACCAGAAATTGAATAAAGAATCTCAGCAGCATCTGAAACGGTATTTGTAATTGGACCAATTTGATCTAGAGAACTAGCAAATGCAATTAGTCCCCATCTACTTACTCTTCCGTATGTTGGTTTTAGTCCTACAACTCCACAAAAAGATGCTGGCTGCCTTATGGAACCTCCGGTATCTGATCCAATAGCAGCTAAACATAGACCTGCAGCTACTGAAGCGGCACTCCCACCTGAACTTCCGCCAGGTACTCTATTTACATCCCAAGGATTTGATGTCGTACCAAATACGGAAGTCTCAGTCGAACTTCCCATCGCAAATTCATCTAAATTAGTCTTCCCTAAGCAAATACCACCTGATGACCATAATTTACCTGACGCAGAAGACTCGTATGGAGAAACAAAGTCTTTAAGCATTTTACTTGAACAAGATGTAACAACCCCTTTAGTACAAATATTATCTTTTATCGCAATAGGTATTCCTGCAAGCGGAGGAAGTTTTTGATTATTAGTTATTAATTTATCAATGTTTTCTGATTGAAAATTAGCAATGCTTTTTGTTAAGCAAGTATAAGCATTTATTTTTGGATTTAATAAATCTATTTTTAAAAAGAATTCATTAACTAATTCCTTAACTGAAGAATTTCCACTATTAATTTCTTTTCTAAAA
>QCSC01000049.1 GCA_003211655.1 Prochlorococcus sp. AG-469-F22
GATACTATGGATGTCTGGTTTGATTCAGGTTCTAGTTGGGCCGCAGTTTGTGAGCAAAGGGAAGAATTACAATATCCAGCCGATTTGTATTTAGAGGGATCTGATCAACATAGAGGCTGGTTTCAATCGTCTTTGCTAACTTCAGTAGCAGTAAATAATAAGCCGCCATATAAGACAGTTCTAACTCACGGATTTGCTTTAGATGAGAATGGAAGAAAAATGAGTAAATCCTTGGGTAACGTTGTTGATCCTAATATTATTATTAATGGTGGTCCTAATCAAAAAATCCAACCTGCCTATGGAGCAGATGTCCTTAGGCTTTGGGTTAGTTCTGTTGATTACTCAGTTGATGTCCCAATTGGATCAAATATTTTAAAACAACTTTCAGATGTTTATAGAAAAGTAAGAAATACAGCTAGATATCTCTTAGGAAATATTCATGATTATGATCCTGCGTTAGAGGAAATTGATATTGATCAGTTGCCGTTATTAGATCAATGGATGTTAAATAGACTAGTTGAAGTCTCAGATCAAATAACAATTGCATATGAAAATTACGAATTTTCAAAGTTTTTTCAAATATTGCAAAGTTTTTGTGTTGTGGATTTATCTAATTTTTATTTAGATATTGCAAAAGATAGATTATATGTAAGTGCTAAAACTCAATTCAGGAGAAGATCTTGTCAGTTTGTGATGTCCAAAATTGTAGAAAATTTAGCTGTGATTATTTCTCCAGTACTTTGTCATATGGCTGAAGATATTTGGCAAAATATCCCATATTCAACTATTGAAAAATCAGTATTTGAAAGAGGATGGCCAAAATTACCTGAGTCATGGCTTAATCCCGAACTTAATGAACATATTACTAATTTAAGAAGATTGCGAGTAGAAATTAATAAAGCAATAGAGGGTTGTAGAACCCAACAAATGATTGGAGCTGCTCTTGAGACGGAGGTTAATTACCTCCCTGAAAATGAGTTTTTAAAAAATTCTCTTTATTGGCTTGATAAATTTGGAAATAAAGAAGTGGATTTATACCGTGATTGGCTGATAGTTTCTGATTTTAATATAGTTAATAATTTATCTAAGGATTGTTTAAGTATCGATAATAATGAACTTGGAAAGATTCAGATTCTTAACGCAAAAGGTCTTAAATGTGATAGATGTTGGCATTATCAAAATATTACAGTTAAAGGGATTGAAAACACTAAATTATGCAAGAGATGTGCAAATGTTATTAATTTATAAATAGTTGATTTAAATCAATTTCAGTATGGTGAGTTTTAGATCTACTGAACCCTTTATAAATTATTATTTCTAAAAATTCTTTAGAATATTTACTTGATAAGTATTATTGTAATTTAAAAGACTATTTGAAATGTTAAAACTTATAGGTTCTACGTTTTTGATAAAGTCAATCCCTGCCATAATTCGAAAAACCAGAATTCCTGCCACTTTTTGGGAATTTAATTATCGCCCATTGTAATAAACCTAATGTATATATTAATAAGGCAAATAATCCTAAAAATTTTGCAACTGGTTGAGAAAAGCTAGCTCCAAATAAGAAATTAAATAAATTTTTTAAAATCAAGTAGAAATTTGTTGAAGGTTTAAGCCAAATTTCACATTCCGCAGAATTAATAAAAGAAATACAATTAAGATTATTTAAACTTTGAATTAAAAAACTTAAAGATATAAAAGTTATAGACCATCGCCAAATTTTCGTAGTTGTAGTTAATGCATGAGATATCCTATATTCATTTAACTCTTCATTAATATCATTCCAAAACCATATTGAAATTGTCATTATTAATGTCGAAATATTTGTAATTAAGAGAGCGAAATTGTACTTTCCAATTAGGAGGATAAGACTTATGAAGAATAGAATTGATATTTTCCAATAGTTAGATAAAAGTTTTGTAATGGCTTTACTTTTGTTTTTTATAGACCAACAAAATAGAGTTAAAGGAAGACCAACTATAAAGACTAATGAAAGTTGAAAAGATAGCCAAATGGAAAGCTGATTAAGACTGTTCAAAACTTTTTCTTTTTAACACACATAAATATTAAACCTTACCCACGTGCTTCTTAACTTATTGTTGTCATAGTTATGAATAATATGCATCATATTAATTCCTACTACGAAATAATTAAATAATTTATATGAGACAGCATGTAAATCCACTCAGTAAAAATTTCTTTGAAATAGATCCAATACCTCCCTTGAATCAAGTTTTTGAAAACCCAAAATTGCCTCTACATTTAGATATCGGTTGCGCTTCAGGTGATTTTTTATTCGAATTATCACTTAAAAATAAAAACTGGAATTATGTAGGGATTGAAATTAGAGAAAAATTAGTTTTAAATGCTAATTTGAAAATAAAAAGTAGAGAAAATAAAAATTTATATTTTTCATTTGGCAATGCTAATAATATTTTTAACCAATCCAAGAATAAATCAATTATTGATTTTATAACTAGTATTTCTTTTAATTTTCCTGATCCATGGTTTAAAAAGAAACATCATAAAAGACGTGTAATTCAACCTAAATTAATAAATTTACTATCAAATTCAATGAAAAGAGGATCTTTAATCTATATTAAAACAGATGTAAGAGATCTTTTTGATCATATGGAACTCACAATATCCGAAAGTATAAAGTTCAAAAAAATACTATATCAAGATATTAAATTTCATGAAAGTTTTAATCCAAATAGAATTCAAACTAATAGAGAAAAATACGTAATATTAAATCAACTTAAAATTTATGAAAGTATTTATAAGAAAATCTGATTCAAAAAGTTTTAGATATTTTATAGATTTTTGTACTAAGTTCGGTCGTGATTTTTGTTGATAATGAATCTACTTCTTTCTGATTTCGTGCTTCAACTAATATACGTAAAACAGGTTCCGTTCCACTAGGTCGTATGTAAACTCTACAATTATCCTTTTTAATATTTGAAAAACTTTCTATAGTTTCATTTATAAATTCCTCATATGATTTATCAATATTTTTGAACTGAAAATTTAACAATACATTAGTTAGTTTTTGAGGATATGGTGAGAAACTACTTTTAAGCCAAGATCTTAAACTAATATTTTTTTTCTTGCAGTATTTTGAGATATGAATTGCAGTTAATATTCCATCCCCACAAAAGTTATTGATTTTTGAAAGTATATGACCTGATTGCTCCCCTCCTAATAAGGCCTTTTTTTTCTTTATTTCTTCAAATATGAATTTATCTCCAACTTCAGTTCTATGTAAAATCCCCCCAATTTTATTCCAATTATTTTCAAAACCTAAATTGGCCATTTTTGTTGTGATGATTGTGTTATTTGTAAGCAATTTTTCTTCTAAAAGTTCTCTTCCCCATAGAAAGAGTATGTGATCCCCATCAAGTATATTGCCTTCTGAATCAACCCCAATAACTCTATCGGCATCTCCATCGAAGCTAAATCCCATATCAGCATTGTTGTCTTTTATGGCTTTAATTATTGGATCTAAGCATGTAGAACCACAATTTAAATTTATTTTAAAACCATCTTGCTCATTATTAATAACTTTGACATTAGCTCCTAGTTTCTTAAAAATACTTGCTGCGCAGGTAGTTGCAGATCCGTAACATGTGTCTAAAATTATTTTCATTCCATCTAAGTTTTCATCCCCCATAGTATTAATTAGTCCTTCTGTATAGATATTAAAAAGGTTATCATTTTCCCTTATAAATGTTTTTTTATAAGTAGATAATTTAAGCTTTTTTGCTGTCTTTAAAATCAGTTCTATTTGATTTTCAAATTTCTTTTTAATTTTTTCTCCATTATTATCAAAAATCTTAATACCATTATATTTAGGAGGATTATGGCTTGCAGATATCATAATCCCACTACTAAATTTTTCTTTTTTTATTAAGAAAGGGATAGCTGGTGTAGGACAGATTCCTAAGTATATAAATTCTTTTCCTGCTGCATTAATTCCTCTTGATATAGCCTCTAGAAGAATATATCCACTTACTCTTGTATCTCTTCCGATTAGTATTGGATTATTGGTTTTCGTTAAAACTCCTAAGGCATATCCAACCTTATATGCTAGAGAATATGTTAATTCTTTATCAAATATTCCCCTAATTCCATCAGTCCCAAATATAGATTGCATATTATTATTTCTATAAGTATAGGTATAAGTATAAGTATAAGTATTTTGCCAACTGTATTTATATTATCAGTTGATTAAAAGAAAAAAGAATAATATTCTCTTTAATTAAATTATCTATATAAAATATAAAAAGTTAATGATTAGATAATGCAATCTGGCAATAAAGAATCCTTTTTAAATTCCTCCCAAAAATCGATACTGATATTATTTTTTGCTCTAATTATTTGTTCTGCACTAGTATTAAAAAATTTTATATTTCAACCCACTTTTCTTCTTAAGAAATTTGGACAATCATCTATTGATCCTGAAATAGCTTTTATAAATAATAAACCTACTTTTCTTGAGTTTTATGCAGATTGGTGTGAAGTTTGTAAGGAAATGGCTCCAAAAGTTGATGATATTAAAAATAAATATGAAAAAGATATTAATTTTGTTTTTTTAAATGTAGATAATCCAAAATGGGAAAAATACATAAGAAATTTCAACGTTAATGGAATTCCACAAATAAATATTTTTGATAAAGATTCCAATTTAGAACTCACGTTTATTGGAAAACAGGAAGAAAGTACTATAAAAGAATCTCTCGATAATTTATACGATAAATTTAGAGGTGATTCACAAATTCTAAATTCAGAATTTTCAATAATCAAAGATTATAAAAATTATCAATCCTCTCCAAGAAGTCACGGATAAATTTATTTCCAATTCAATGCTTCAGATACAAATGGAAAATATTTGATAAATACTTTCTTACATTCTTCAGCTATTTCCATATGTTCTTTTTGAGTTCCTTCTTTTGATCTTAGCTGTATGTAGTGAATCCAAGACCTACAGGAACCAGTCATATAGATTCTTGTTGGAGTAGCTAAGGGCATAATAAATCTAGCGCATTCCTTTGCAATCCCTTCATCTAGCATTTCTTCGTATAGTTTATTTGCCTCTTGAAAGTGTTTTGAAATTTTTTCTGAAAATTTTATTTTAAGTTCATCCGGTATGTCATCAATGCTATTTTGACGATTCTTTTTATCTTGCCTTCTTAAGTTTGGGATAGGAATTTCATTTCCTAGTAAACTAGTTTCAGCATATCTTTGTGAGAATTCTTGAAAAGTAAATGATCTATGTCTAAGAATTTGAGCCGCTATACCTCTATTAGTTTCGATTTTCAATGTCATGCATGATTGTTCAAAAACTGACCAGTGCTCATGTTGTATGCAATATCTTAATAATCCGGCGAATTTACCATTAGCCTGATTCGAAGGATTAGAGACTCTGGCGATGTAAGCCATTGTTTTTTCTGCCTCTGGAGTTAATGAAATTAGCTCAACTTTACTCATATTAAATTTTGGCTAAAGTAACCTGTTCTGGTTGATTTTGATATTTACCTTTTCTATCTTCATATGTTGTAGAGCAAGGATCACCCTCAAAAAATAATAGTTGACAAATACCTTCATTTGCATAAATCCTACAATCTGCACCTGAACTGTTGCTGAATTCTAATGTAAGATGCCCCTCCCAACCTGCCTCGGCTGGAGTTGTATTTACTATAATTCCGAGACGAGCATAAGTACTTTTACCGATACAAATCACAGTAATATTTTCTGGTACTTTCATTTTCTCTAAAGCAACTCCTAGGCCGTAAGAATGAGCAGGTAAAATAAAAAATTCACCATCTTTATCTTCGTGAAGAATTGTTTTTTCTAAATTATCAGGATTAAATTTTTTTGGATTCATAACGGTTCCCGGGACATGCTTAAATATTAAAAACTCTTTAGAAGATAGTCTTAAATCATAGCCATATGAAGAACATCCATAACTTAAAACCGCATTTTTTTTATTATTAGGATCTAGATGTCTGACTAAATTTGATTGAAAAGGATTTATCATTCCTTCAGAAGCTTTTTGGTTTATCCAGAGATCATTTTTGAGCATAATTTCTATGAGCGAAGTTCTGTAATTTGGTCAGCCATTAATAAGAAATT
>QCSC01000050.1 GCA_003211655.1 Prochlorococcus sp. AG-469-F22
GGCTTTTATAAAAAGTTTGGGATGGATGTAAAAGTTGTTAAAATGCCAAGCTGGGGAGCTGTAAGAGATTCTGCTATAGCAGGTGAATTAGATGCTTACCATATGCTAGCCCCGATGCCAATTTCTATGACTCTTGGTCTAGGAACTTCTCCATTTAGCGTGAAACTAGCAAGTATTGAAAATATTAATGGTCAAGCAATTACCGTTGCTAATCGTCATAAAGGCAAAGTAAAAGGACCTGCGGATATGAAAGGCTTCATTTTTGGAGTCCCTTTCCCCTATTCAATGCATAATCTTCTTTTGAGATATTACCTTGCAAAAGGTGGTGTTGATCCAGATAAAGATGTTCAGATTCGTCCTGTTCCACCACCAGATAGTATTGCTCAATTAGTTGCAGGTGATATTGATGCTTATTTAATGCCTGATCCATTTAACCAAAGAGCCGTTTATGAAGATGCAGGATTTATACATCTTCTTACAAAAGAATTATGGTCTGGACATCCATGCTGCGCATTTGCAGCAGGCGAGCCTTGGATAAATGAGCACCCTGAAACTTTTAGAGCGCTTAATAAATCAATTATCGATGCAGCATCCTATGTTTCAACACCTTCAAATAGAAAAGAGGTCGCTAAAGCTATTTCGGGAAGAGGTTTTTTAAATCAACCTACTGAAGTTGTAGAAGCAGTTCTTACAGGTAAATTTGAAGACGGATTAGGTGAAACTCAAAACGTTCCTGACCGAATTGATTTTAAACCTTATCCTTGGCAGAGTTTTTCTCATTGGATACAATCTCAGCTAATAAGATGGGATTTAGGAGGGGCTGTGGCGGCTATTCAGGCTGGTGATTTCAACCCAAATAGTGCCTCTATTTTTCTAACTGATGAAGCTCAAGCACTAGAAAGAGAAATGGGAGGTAATCCACCAACCGCTAGGTTTAGAAAAGAAATTTTGGCTTATGATGAATTTGATCCAAGTAATCCAATCAAATATGTCAAAGATCAAATAAAAAGAGACGGTTTCTAATTTAAAAATTTAATTAAAAAAATAACTTAAATGAATAAGGTTATTTCCAAAAGACTTACTTTTGTAGTTACAATTTTAAGTCTTTTAATTTTCATAATTATCTGGCAAATAATTGCTCAGCAGGGTTTGTTAGTTAAAAATTTTCCAGGCTCATTTAAAACTATAAATGCTTTGATTTGGTGGGTATCTGACCCGTTTTTTGATAATGGCCCAAATGATTTAGGTATTGGATTTAATTTACTTATAAGTTTAAGAAGAGTTTTAATTGGCTATAGTCTTGCAGTTTTAGTAGCTATTCCATTAGGTGTATTAATGGGGATGTCTAAATTGGCTCAATCATCTCTCAATCCTTATGTTCAACTACTTAAACCAGTTTCTCCATTAGCTTGGCTACCTGTAGGACTATTTGTTTTTAGAAATTCAGAGATCACCGGTATTTTTGTTATTTTTATTACTAGTATTTGGCCTACTTTAATAAATACTGCTTTTGGTGTTGCGAGCATTAATCCTGATTATTTAAGAGTATCTAAATCCTTAGGCGCAAGTAAATCAATAACTATTAGAAGAGTCATTTTGCCAGCAATTATGCCAAATATTTTGGCAGGCATGAGAATTTCTATGGGAACTGCATGGCTTGTGATCGTAGCTGCTGAAATGTTATTGGGAACTGGAATTGGTTATTTTATTTGGAACGAATGGAATAATTTATCTCTCGAAAATATATTTGTAGCCATCATTATCATTGGATTTACAGGTTTTATTTTAGATCAACTTTTTGGTTTTCTTCAAGATAAGTTCGATTACAGTATTTAGTTCGATAAATTTTATTATGCAAAAAGATTCAAATTCAAAAAAAAATTCAACCCATCTAGAGCTGGTTAAACTAGGAAAAATTTTTTTCAAAGAAAAAAAATTTTTTGATCTCTATTCAAAACATAAAAAGAGTTCATTTGAGGCAATTAAGAATATTAATTTAAAAATAGAAAAAAATACTTTTGTTTCGATAATTGGCCCTTCTGGTTGTGGTAAATCAACTTTATTAAATTTAATAGCGGGCTTACAATCACCAACATCAGGAAAAATTATTATTGATGGGCTCTCAATAAAAGGGCCGGGTCCAGATAGAGGTGTTATTTTCCAAAATTATGCTCTAATGCCATGGTTGACAACTATTCAGAATATTGAGTTTGCACTGAATACTGTTTTCCCTGAAAAAACAAAACCTGATATTAAAGAAAGAGCTATAAATTATCTCAGAATGGTGGGTTTGGAAAAAGCTTCAAATAAATTCCCAAAGGAGTTATCAGGAGGTATGAAACAAAGAGTTGCAATAGCAAGAGCTCTTTCTATAAATCCAAATATGTTATTAATGGATGAACCATTTGGTGCTCTTGATGCATTAACTAGATCCTATTTACAAGAAGAATTATTGTCTATTTGGCGAAAAAATAAAGTAACAGTGGTTTTAATTACTCATAGTATTGAAGAAGCTTTACTCTTGTCAGACAAAATTATCTTGATGTCAAGTGGACCATCTGCAACAATTTCTGAGGAAATTTCAGTTGATTTGGACAGACCTCGTGATAGGCAAAATATAGAACAAGACCCTAAATATTTAAAAATAAAAATGCGTCTTGAGAAGCATTTATTAAGAGAAACAAGAGCAGTAGAAGAGGTGACTTAGCTTCTCCTACCAAAATAAAATTAAAATTTATCATGACTTTACCATCATTTACTAAATTATTATTAAAAGCAAAAAAGGAAAAAAATCTATCATTTGAAGATTTAGGAAATTTAATTAACCGAGATGAAGTTTGGGTAGCAAGTCTTTTCTACGGACAAGCCACTGCTTCAGAAGAGGAAGCTACTTCTTTTATAGCCGCACTAGACTTGGCCTCAG
This sequence comes from Prochlorococcus sp. AG-469-F22, assembly GCA_003211655.1. Taxonomy (GTDB): domain Bacteria; phylum Cyanobacteriota; class Cyanobacteriia; order PCC-6307; family Cyanobiaceae; genus Prochlorococcus_A. The sequence continues at coordinate 2,924 of QCSC01000050.1, forward strand.
ATTTAAAAGAAGATTTATCAACTCCTCCGGTTAAAGGATGTTTAGACCCTGTTATTCCTACAGATCCTCTTATCTATAGATTTTATGAAATAATGCAAGTTTATGGACTCCCAATGAAAGATGTTATTCAAGAAAAATTTGGAGATGGCATTATGAGCGCAATTGACTTTTCTATTGAAGTTGACAAGGTTGAAGACCCAAAGGGAGATAGGGTTCTAGTTAAAATGTGTGGTAAATTCTTACCTTATAAAAAATGGTAGTTGAATTCATTTTATGATTTTTTAATTCAAGAATATATAAAATACTTTGTAAATTAGAATCTTTATTATCAATAAATTTTTTTAATTAATCATCATTCTCATTTAACTGTAAGGTTTTATTGATTTCATTCTCAAATTCTTTAGAAGCAGTTTGCATTCCTTTTAAAGTTTTACCTATAGTCTTACCAAGTTGAGGCAGACGTTTAGGACCAAAGATAAGTAAACCTAGAATTAAAATTACAATTATTTCTGGTAAACCAATTCCAAATATATTCATTAGAAATTTATAATTAAATATTATGTTAGAAAAATTTCAATTTTTGTAAAGTAATAAAAGTAACAAATGATAATTTTTATTTAATCCTATTTTTTACATGGAACGAAGTTGGGATCCTTATTATAAGTATTTTAAAGAATTTGATTTTCATCTTTTTGAAATATTTTTACATAAAGAATTTCAAAAAGAAATTCTTGATTTAGGTTATCTAGAGCAAAATGAAATCAATCAATTTGTTCTTAATCCTGGTCAGTTTTGCGTTGTAAATGGTGTGATAAAGATAGTTCACGATTTACCACGATTTTTAAATGATAAAAAATTTAAGGATAATTTGAATATAGAAAAATGGAAACTTGACTCTTACAATCTTCTATCAATTGATATTAAATGGGTAAAGGAGTCCTCCATAAAAATAATCTAAGTTAAATCTGAAAGATTAAAATTTAAGTTTTGTTTTTACTCTATTTTTATTTTCAGAATTAAATTTAAAAAGTCCCGAATCAGTAAATATAGTCAATTCATCTCCATATGATTCTTGTATAGATAAACCTTCCTCAGACTCTAAATTTTTAACAAATACATTTCCAACTAGTTTTAAAGTTCTCGCATCTTTGTCTTAAGTAAGCTGATTTGAGGAGGCTTCAAAATTATTACTAACACTTTTGATAACTATATTACCAATTGCTTCAAAATTACCTTTAATATTTTGTATTTGAGAATCAGATGTAACCGTGTAATTCAGTTCCTCTTGTGCAAATGAAATTTCAGTGAAAAAAGATATAGGACTGCTGAAAGTAGTGAGAGTTTCATTCACTCAAAAAGTTCAAGATTATAAACAGTATCAACGCAGTTGTTATCAATATCCCATTGTTTTAATTCTGGTTGTTCAAGCATGGAACCAAACTTTTCTAAATCAGAACAGCTCATAAGAATCATTGCTTTATGTTCATTTACTTTGATTATCTCCAGCTCAGAACAAAAAACGTATCCTTGTTCTTTATCTACTTTTTTAACCATTGCTTCAAATTCAGAGAAAGGGCAACCAAATGTCGAGATAACTAAAGTATTAGGCATAGAAAAAGGAGCTAGTTGCTCCTTATTTTATATCGGCTGTCAATTACTAACTTATAGCTTTGCAAGTAGTAAGATTTTTCATTTCTTAAATATTTAAAGCTTTAGAATCAGATCAAATTTATATTTTTGAATATGATTTTCATTATCAAAATATTATTTAATATGGTATTTTCTATTTTATTAAAAATGATAATCGTTTTCGTACCTTAATTTCATAAAATGCAATAATCATTAAAGTAGTTAGGTTTTTTTGATATATTATTTATATATAAATTCACATTATTAGATTATGGTTGTTACTTTTACAAAAAATTCATTAACAGATACTTTAATTGCAAACGAGAAAGAAGTTTGCCCAGGTTGTGGTTGTGTTTGTCCTTGCGACTGTACGGATTGTAAAAAATGTTCACCATGCAAAGATCATTAGACTTATAAATTAAACAGATATTTAAGCGTAAGTAGTAAAAGTTTTATTAACGATATAGAGCAACTGTTTCATCTAAATCTGCACAAGGTTCAATAGTAATCTCCATTAATTCTCTCCAAGGTCTCCATTGACGCCAAATATTTTCTAGAGAATCTGCATTTACCACAGAGTAACCGTTCCCATGTTGAGGTAAGAAAATCCAAGATTTAACGTCATATCCCTCTGGTCTATTTTGTGGACCTCCTTTGTCGTACCATTCAGTTAGCATTTTCGCCCCTTTCTCTTGGGCGTTTGCATCAGAAAATTTATAAGAAATTAGAAAAAGCATTAATCAAAAGGAGCTAATTTGCCCTTATTTTAGATCGACTGTCAATATCAAATCCCGCGCTCTGTGAGTCCAGGAAAATCTTCTGGACGGGGACCATCTCCCCATGTAAAAAGACAATCTTTTTATCTATAGAAATGTCATTTATGCTCGCCTCTCTTCTACGCATTAAACCGGTTTCAGAAAATTCCCAATTTTCATTACCATATGCACGAAAATAATTAAATTCTGGATCGTGCCATTCATATTGAAAACGTACAGAGATTCTATTTTGATCATAAGCCCATAATTCTTTGATAAGTTTATAGTCAATTTCCTTGATCCATTTGCGTTTTAAAAACTCTACAATTTCTTCTCTTCCTTTAATAAAGTCGCTTCTATTTCGCCAAAAACTATCTTCTGTATATGCAAGTGATACTGTTAAGGGATCTTTTGTATTCCATGCATTTTCAGCCAATCTTACTTTTTTAATAGCTGTTTCAGAATTGAACGGAGGGATGGGTGGCTTTATTGACATTTA
>QCSC01000051.1 GCA_003211655.1 Prochlorococcus sp. AG-469-F22
GTTTTTATGGAATTGAATTTTTAAATTTGATATTTTACTAATTTTTCTTTCTTTTAATTCTTCTTGATTTAACCAATCTGAGTAGTCGTCTATTAAATTACGTAAGCCATCCAACACATTATCAACCCCATCATGGATAATGCCTCCTTCAGTAGTATTTAAAGGTGGATTTTCTACTAGCTTGAAGCTTATTAGATCTGCTAACTCTAAAAGCTCATTATCAATATTTTTTAATTGATTCGTCCAAGATGGGATTTCATACTTAAATAATTCAACAATTGACTTTAATCTAGGTAATTTTTTTAACCCCTCTGAGATTGCAATTAAATCTCTTGGACTGGCATGCCCCGCACATGCTCTTCCTGAAAGTCTCTCTAAATCGCCCATTGCTCTAAGTATATTTTGGGTGTCTGTCCGCAACTTTTTAGACTCTAAAAAGTTTGAAATAATATTTTGTCTTTTATTAATTTCATCAATATTTAATAATGGAGAGTCTAGCCATCTTCTTAAACATCTTGCACCCATGCAGGTATATGTTCTATCAATACTCCACAGAAGTGAACCAGCATAATTATTTTCTCTTTGTGTCTTTTTTATTTCTAAATTTTTTTGAGTTTGATAATCAACAATTAAATGATCTTTTGGAAATTGTATTTGTGGAAAATCTAAAGAAATTTTTAAAGAAGAATCGTTCTCTAAATTTGAAGGATTGATTTTCTCTAAATAATTTAGTAAGCCACCAAGTGCTTTAGTCGCATTATTTAAATGCTTGAGTCCTAAGCCCTCTAAACTAAGAATTTGAAAATAGTTTTTTATAGTTGAACATGCTTCATTAATACTGAAAAAAGTTTCTTGGGTGACAGTATATGTAATTTGTTGATTTTGGTTTTCTAATAACTTTTTCTCTTCATTGCTTCCTATGATGATTTCTGATGTATCTAATTTAATAATTTCATCGAATAATTTAGAGATTGATTGTCCCTCCATTGTTAATAATTCTCCTGTACTCACATCAGCTCTTGAAATACCCCATTCATATGAATCTTCTGAAATGTTTTCTGATAAGTGGATTGCAGTTATCCAATTATTTTTTTTTGCAACCAACATCCCTTCTTCAATTACAGTCCCTGGCGTAATTATTCTTGTTATTCCTCTTTTCAGTGGTGTTCCGTAATTTCCAGTACTTTTTTCTAACTGATCACATATAACTACTGAATGGTTTTTTTTAATTAATTCGGCGCAGTATCTCTCCATTGCATGATAAGGGACTCCTGCCATAGGAATTTTACCAATATCTTTACCCGCATCTTTGCTCGTTAAGGTTATTTCTAATAGGTTGGATATGAATACAGCATCTTCAAAAAAACATTCAAAAAAGTCACCTAATCTATATAACAACAATCTATTGCTGTTTTCTTCTTTTAATGTCACATAATGTTTGAGAATTGGAGTTAATTTTTGTTTTTCAACAGTTTTATAACTGTAAGATTTTTCATTAATGCAATCATTCTTTCTTTCTGAATTTGAATTATTTTTGAATTTGTTTATTAAATTAGTGTAATTTTTTCTTTGTCTGGGCCTTTTCTGCGACTCTTTTTTTAATTCTTCAGTAGATAAATCTTCAGGAATTTGACTTGAGTTGTTTGGGCGTTTAAGTTCATGATTAATTACAAATAAATCCTTCTGAATTATCGTATCTTCTTCCATCTTTTTATTATTTCTAAATAGATATTAGGAACATATTTTAGTTTTGCAGTTTAAAATTGACTAAAAGTATGTAAATTTTCTCCAAAAATATTCATTTTCATGAGATTATAGTATCTATAATTATTTAAAAATAAGTTTGAATCATGCAGGCAGTTAATTTTTTCTTCGTAAATGCTCTTTTATTTGCTTCTCTTATCGCGGTAGTAGGAGTTCCCGTTTTATATGTAACTCAACCTTCTACTGAAGATGGACAGAAAGAAAGTAGAAGAAAAATATATTCTATTGCTGCAGTTTGGCTCGTTTTAGTTTTTGCTACAGGGATTGTTTCAGCCTTAGTTTGAACTTAGTACCTTTTCATGAGAGTGTAGATATATAAGAAAGAAAATTTAATGACTATCTTTGAGGGATCCTTTACCAATGCTTCTACTTTAAAAGTAGGTATAGTTGTAGCAAGATTTAATGATTTAATAACTAATAAAATATTATCTGGGTGTCTTGATTGTCTTAAAAGACATGGTTTAGATACTTCAGAAACAAGTAAAGAACTAGATATTGTTTGGGTTCCTGGATCATTTGAACTGCCAATAGCAGCTAAAACACTTTTGAAAAAATCTAACTATGACGTTGTAATTGCTCTTGGAGCTGTTATTAGAGGAGAAACTTCTCATTATGATGTTGTTATTTCTGAGGCTAGTAAGGGAATTTCACAAGTTTCATATGAAAATAATGTCCCAATTATTTTTGGTGTTTTAACTACTGATAGTATGCAACAGGCTTTAGAAAGAGCTGGGATAAAAAACAACCTTGGTTGGAACTATGCTTTACAAGCAATTGAGATGGGTTCTTTAATCAAAAATTTAAATTAGTTTCAAAAAAAGTAAGGTTTTGTTCATTTCATTCCTTTTTTAAGATAAAATGAACTAGTTATGCGGATGTAGCTCAGTGGTAGAGCATCTCCTTGCCAAGGAGAATGTCGAGAGTTCGAATCTCTTCATCCGCTTTTTAAGCTGTATTAATTGGTTGGCTATTATTCTGCTAAATCAGATTATTTGAATGATTACTTTTTTAAAATACTAAATTTGAAATATAATTAATAGATAAATATAAATTTTTAAATGCCACTTACTGTTTCTATTGAGGATTTAAGAGGATTATTTACTAAACCCTATGGGGAAGATGCACCAACAAAAGCAAAGTGGGCAGAGTTTTATAATGAGAATGTTACCTTCATTGATCCAACACAGGAAACGAAAGGATTAGATTCTTATGTAGAGGCCCAAGAAAAACTGGTTAAAAGATGCGATGATGTTTATTTGGAAACTCATGCAATATCAATCAGTGAAAACTATGGATTTGTAGAATGGACTATGGGATTAAAAATTATGGGTAAAGAATTTATATATCCTGGCACGACACGTTTGATATTTTCTGACAATGGCTTAATCCAAGAACACAGAGATTATTTTGATTTTTGTGGTCCGACTTTTGGGCCCGTTCCTATTTTGGGTCCGTTTATAAGGTGGCTTTATGCAAGATTTATATCTTAAAGATCAAAGACGTTAGTAAAATTGTAAAAATTTTGAATAGTATTTCTCAAGCAAATAAATATCAAATATTAAGATTTTTTATCTCAGGTTGAATTGCAACATTTATAAATTTCTTTGTATTTAATTCATTTTATTTATTTTTTAGGAGGTTTAGAAATGTCTCTAATAATTATGTTATTGAGTCGATTAATTGATAATCATAAGATTGCTGGGTTGATAGGAGCATTTATTGGAGCTTTAACCAATTATTTAAGATGAAAATATTTTTTGTTTAAGAAGTAATTTATATTTCGTAAACTAATAGATTTTGTGAAGAAACTTCTTTGAAATCAACTTGTGAATAAAACATTTTTTTGCTAGTAGTCATTAAATATATTTTTTTTGTATGTTTAATTTTATTTGATTCTAAAAGATTCTTAATAATTATCTTGCCGTAACCTTTCCCTTGATGATCTTGATCAATTACTACATCCCATAAAACTCCTCTATAAACACCATCTGACAAAGCTCTTCCAAAACCGACTGGTTCATTATTAGACCAAATACTTACAATGACATCGCTGTTAGCAAGACATTTTTTGAGGTCTTTGATTTTTCTATTTTTAGCCCAAAATGCATTACGATGTAAAAATTTCTGAAGTTTATATAATCCTTTCGTGGGTTTGAGATTAGGACCTAAGCCAAATAATCTTAATCCAAGAGCACCTTTTGAATGTTTAATTAAAAATACCGGTTTCATAAGTTTGGAAATTTTAAAAATTTGAGAGAAATGTAATAACTTCTTTGTTAACTTTGATTTAACACCTTAATCGATTTCTTTTTAAAAAAATAAAGAGATATACGACTTACTTATTTAGTTGTAACGCACTAATTTATAATGATTGTAATAGGATTAATTTTTTAGAGGAAAAACAATTATGCTCAAACTTTTGTTGGGAGACCCGAATACACGAAAGTTAAAGAGATATCAACCAATAGTTGAAGAAATAAACTTATTAGAAGAAGAAGTATCCATACTAACTGATGATGAATTGCGGAACGAGACTCATAATCTTAAATCAAATATTTCATTAGAGTTAAATATTAAAAAACAAAAGGAACTATTAGAAGAAATATTACCAAAAGCTTTTGCAATCGTCAGAGAAGCAAGTAAAAGAGTTTTAGAAATGCGTCATTTTGATGTGCAATTAATTGGTGGTATGGTTCTCCATGAAGGACAAATTGCTGAGATGAAAACTGGAGAAGGTAAAACTCTAGTTGCAACGCTACCTTGTTATCTAAATGCTTTAACTGGTAAAGGTGTTCATGTTGTCACTGTTAACGATTACTTAGCTCGAAGAGATGCTGAGTGGATGGGACAAGTGCATCGTTTTTTGGGCTTATCAGTTGGTCTAATTCAGCAAGATATGAGTCCTTCTGAGAGGAAAAAAAACTATGAATGTGACATAACCTATGCCACTAATTCTGAATTAGGCTTTGATTATTTAAGAGATAATATGGCTACTGAAATCGAAGAAGTAGTTCAAAGAAAATTCAATTATTGCGTTATAGATGAAGTAGATTCAATTTTAATTGATGAAGCAAGAACTCCTCTAATAATTTCTGGTCAAATTGAAAGGCCACAAGAAAAATATCAAAAAGCGGCAAAATTATCATTGTCTCTAATTAAGGCGAAAGAGTTGAGTAAAGATGGTATTGATCCAGAGGGTGATTATGAAGTTGACGAAAAACAACGTAGCTGCATATTAACTGATCAAGGATTTGCTAAATGTGAAGAGTCCTTGAAGGTTAATGATTTATATGATCCTCAAGACCCGTGGGCTCATTACATCACTAATGCTTTAAAAGCTAAAGAATTATTCGTTAAAGATGTAAATTACATCATTAAAAAAGATGAAGCAGTAATAGTTGATGAATTTACAGGAAGGGTTATGCCTGGAAGAAGATGGAGTGATGGACAACATCAGGCAATCGAAGCAAAAGAAGGTCTTAAAATTCAACCTGAAACCCAAACATTAGCATCAATAACGTATCAGAATTTTTTTCTTTTATATCCAGGATTGGCTGGCATGACAGGAACTGCTAAGACCGAAGAGGTGGAATTTGAAAAAACTTATAAATTAGAGTCA
>QCSC01000052.1 GCA_003211655.1 Prochlorococcus sp. AG-469-F22
GATTTGGAGACAAAAAAAATCATCTTAGAACATTATTTAAATACTATTAATAAAGAAGGATATGCAATAGATCCAAAAACTAATGAGCCTATTAAATGTGATTCAAAAGAAATCAAAACTTGTAATGAGACATTCACAGGCATTAGCGCTAAAGAGATTGGAATAGCAATAACAGAAAAGCGTAATGATCTAATATCTAGATTTGATCATGCCTTATATTTAGGACGAGAGTTACAAAAAGCAGAAGAATGCTTATATAAAAAATTACCCTACATTCAAGATTAAGAAATTAAACGAAAGAATTCTAATTCTTATTGAGGTGCTAAATTAAATAAAAATAAAAATTTAAAAGATAAATGAACATCATTTACTATTTTGCATTTCTAGGTTTTGGTTTTGGAGCCGCTTTTTTATTAGATAAACTTTTAAGAGCAGTTAAATTAATTTAAAAAAATTCATAAGGTTTTTATAACCTCTCCATATAAATCATATTCATCCGCAAAACAAATATTTGCTTCAATAAATTTACCGATATAATTTTTTGCAACTTCATTATTTTTAATAGATAAGATGACATTGCCGTCTATTTCAGGAGCGAAGTTATAAGAACGTCCTATCATTTCTTTATTTTCTGCTATTTTTTCTACTAATACTTTAACCGTAGTACCCACATATAACTGATTTTTTTTCTTAGAAATATTTTGTTGAATGGATATTATATTATCTTTTCTCGCATCAGCCACTTCTGAGGGTACCCTATTTGGCAAATCAAAAGCACTTGTTCCTTCCTCCGGAGAAAAGATAAAAACGCCCACATGATCAAACTCATGCCTATGCAAAAAATCTAAAAGATGTTGAAAATGTTTTTGATTTTCTCCAGGGAACCCAACAATTAAGCTTGTTCTTAATACAGCAGATGGTATTTGCTCCCTTATTTGACTCAAAATTGATTCATTTAAAGAAGCCTGCCAAGGTCTATGCATACTCTTTAGAACATCTGGATGACTGTGTTGCAAAGGTAGATCAAAATAGGGAACTATATTATTTGAATCTTTAAAAGCTTTAATAACTTCATTAGTTAAACCAGTTGGATATGCATAATGAATTCGTATCCAAGGAACTGAAACTTTAGACAGTTCTTTCAAGAGTCTTGCTAAAGAAGGTTTACCATAAATATCTTGACCATAATTTGTTGTAATTTGACTAATTAGTATTATTTCTTGAATCCCTTGAGCTGCAAGATTTTTTGCTTCTGAAACTATTGATTCTATATCCCTACTTCGTTGAGGACCTCTTAACTTAGGAATAATACAAAATGCACACTTATAATCACACCCTTCAGCGATACGAAGATAAGCAACAAATTTATTTTTATCTACAAAGCGTGGAATTTTTTCATCTGCAATAAATTCAGGTATTTTTGAAACTTCATTAACAATTTCCCCTTTCTCTACTCGATTGATGACCTTAGCTATTTTCTGATAATCACCTGTTCCTACTAAACCTTTTATTTCAGGCATTTCTTTTAAAAGTTCTTCTTTGAAATGCTGGGCCATACATCCAGCAACTATTACCTCTTTGCCTTGATCAGTAAATTCAATTATCTTCCTTATAGATTCTTCTCTAGCTGTTTCTATAAAACTACAAGTATTGACTACTACCACATTGGCATCTTCTATATCATTACCTACTTCATATCCCTCTTTATCCAATAACCCTTGCATATGTTCAGTATCAACAAGATTTTTCTCACAACCAACGTGACTAAAAGCAACCTTTGAAATTTTTTTATCCTTTATATTTTGATTATTTTGCTTCACGTAATTTAAATATTAGATAAGGAATAATTAACAAAGAAACTTGTTTTCAAGTCGCATTCAAAGATAATATTAGAATAGATTCTGCAAATTACAAACATTAAAGATTTATGGTTCTTAAGACTTTAAAAAGTAGAAATAAAAAAGATTTTAAATGGCCAAAAATTATAATTGCTATTCTGAGCACCATTGGATTAGTTGATACAGGCTCTATTACCTTAAAAAATTGGGGATTATTTAACTCTCTTTCATGTCCTGGAATAAAGAATGGTTGCGAAACAGTTTTAAACAGCCCTTGGGGTACATTATTTGAGAATAGTCAATTCAATATTCCTCTCTCATTAGCAGGAGTTATTACTTATGGTTCAATTTTAGGATTTTCAATATTTTTATCACTTAATGTAATTTCTCCCAAAGAAAAATTAAACAAGATTATATGGTGGGCAATATTTTTAATCTCTTGTGCTTCTTCTGTATTTAGCATCCTTTTGCTAAATATAATGTTCTTTAAAATCAAGGCTTATTGTTTTTTTTGTATTCTTTCGGCAATTTTATCTATTTCGATCTTTATTATCTCTATGATTGGTGCAAAGTTTGAAAGTAGAGAGCCTATGTTTTATAGAGGATTTATTGTTGTTTTAACAGTTCTAATTGGAGGATTGATATGGTCAAATAGTATTGACCCCTCTAATGCTATTCCAATTTCTAATAGTACAGAAAAAGTATCTCCTCCAATCACAACATCTAGCTCGCCCCAGAAAATTGAATTTGCTAAATTTCTAAGTGGTAATAATATTAAAATGTTTAGCGCATACTGGTGTCCACATTGCCATGATCAAAAACAATTATTCGGAAAAAAAGCAGTTAAAGAATTAACGATTGTAGAGTGCGCACAAGATGGTAAAAATAATCAACATAAACTTTGCAGAGAAAAACAGATTGAAGGTTTTCCATCCTGGGAAATTAATGGTGAAATATATAGTGGAGTCAAAGATTTAAATGACTTAGCAATCATGACTGAATATGAGGGCGATTCTAATTTTTAATATACCTTTTAATTATTTCGTGATTTAATTGCTGCCTAGTATGGCATTTCCAAGTTGTTTCTTTAATAGGAAAATCGTCCCTATAGTGACCTCCTCTACTTTCCTCTCGAAAAAGACAAGCTTTTAACAATAGCAATGTTGTAATTTGTCTATTATGCAAATCAAGCAATAAATTAAGTCCTCTCCTATTTGGCTCACTTAGTTTCAATTTCTGATCAATTTCTATTTTATTAAGACACTCAAGCAAAGGATTTTTTTTTAGTTGATCTATCTCATCTTGAAGAGTTTTTAAAAGTTCAGTCATATTTTTTTTATTACGAGATACACCTAAATTAGACCAGCATGATTTTCTCAAACAATCAATCTTGTCTGAAACGCTTAAGATGAAATCCTCCTTTGGATTATCCATAAAAATTTCCATATTATATCTATCTAACCTTCTTAAGTTATAACGAGCGTTCAACTCGATAGAAGACATTTTCCTTGCAAATACAAGGCATTCCATAAGCGAATTACTAGCTAGTCTATTTGCACCATGTACCCCTGTAGAGGCTACTTCTCCCACGGCATATAATCCTTTCATTGTAGAAGATGCATTTAAATCGGTATGAACACCTCCCATCCAATAGTGAGCTGCTGGCGCTATAGGAATCACCTCATTTAGAGGATTAACTCCATAATCTTGACATCTACTTATGATTGTAGGAAATCTTTCTACAATTTTTTCTGGATCAATAAATCTTAAATCCAGATCAACATGATCAACATCGTTTTCTTGCATATTATTCATAATTGCTCTACTAACTTGATCCCTTGTAGCTAAATCACCATTTTGTAAATGCTTTACTGGGCTCTCACCATTCTTATCAACGAGAACTGCTCCCTCACCTCGAAGGGCTTCAGAGATTAAAAAACAAGGAGAACCATAAAACTTTAAAGCTGTAGGATGAAATTGTATAAATTCTAAATCCTCTATTGCAGCTCCAGCTTTCCATGAAAGAGCAATTCCTTCCCCAGCAGATTGAGCAGGATTTGTAGTATTAGTAAATAGGTGTCCCCCTCCTCCTGTGGCTAAAACAACCGCTTTAGAAGTAATCCAATACAAATTAGATCCATCTAATACCTGAACTCCCCTACATACTCCCTTTTCAACAAGTAATTCTGTTACTCTCACACCTCTACAATGCAAAATATTCTCCTTGTTTTCGATATGATCCTCTAAGACTTCTACAAGTGCTCTACCTGTTCTATCTTTAACATGCAAAACTCTTCTACAAGAATGGGCCGCTTCTAAAGTTGTTGATAGTTGATCTGAGTTCTGATCAAAAATCATACCTAAATTTTGTAACCTATCAACGCAACTAGGAGCCTCTTTCACAAGCATTTCAACAGCAGATACGTCACACAAATCATCTCCAGCTTTTAAGGTGTCTTCAACATGAAGAGCAAAAGAATCTTCAGGTCTAACTACTGATGCAATACCTCCTTGGGCCCATCTACTAGATGATCTTTTACTAGTATTTCTATTTAAAAGAAGGACATTTAAATTTTCTGGTAATTCCAAACAAGTCATTAAACCAGCAGCTCCTGCACCAATGACAATTACATCCCATTTATCAATAGATATTGATTCTTGCGAAAATGGCGGCCTTAACATTAAACCAAACCACTTAGTGTTGGTTGAATAATTGCTAACATAATAAAAATACCATCAACAATTAAGGTAGTTTGAATTACATAACTCGATACTAAAAGAGCCTTCCCATTTATCGAATTAGGTATAGCATAATTAAAAATTTCTTTTGATATGTACCAAAGTATTAATGCCGCCAAAATAATAATAGACAAAGATTTTAACTGAATAAGATTTTCGGAAGTTTTCTGAAGTATTAATGGAGCATTATCAGAATCCGCAATAATTACCTCCTTCCATTGATCCATTATTCCTGTCAAAAATATTGTCAAATCTGTAATCGCCGTTCCAAATAAAGACGAAATATAAAAACTTGAACCAATTTTCCATTTTGTTCCAAGTCCGACAATAGCAAGAGGCAATGCAACTGCTTCAACTGGGATATGGAGAATAGGATAAGCACTTAACCAACCCCAAAATAAACAACCTCCAAGCCAACTTCCCGAGACTCCTAATAATAATGAGCCTACAATAAACCATTGATCTCCCTCTTTTCTAGACAATAAAAAAGTCGCAGCAAGGATAAAAAAAGTAGCGCAAAGAGCACTAATAGGACTGAATCTAACCCATGGTGCCTGTACAAAAATTGGCAAAATTACAAAAAAAGAGGACCATAGTCTTAAAGCAATTGGTCGAGATAAAAAAGTACTTTTAACAATATCGAATTCATTATGAAATCTAAAATTTCTTCACTAATTAGGATCTGATAATCAATCAAGTCTCTTGGTTTCTTACCATTAATA
>QCSC01000053.1 GCA_003211655.1 Prochlorococcus sp. AG-469-F22
ACTCAATTGACTGCAGTATTTACACCATCTTTAATTTATTGATATTGACGGGATAATTAAACTTAAAAAGTAAGATTGGAATTTATTTTGTATTTATTTTTTTAGTAATTCTTAGATAAACATATAAACCAATACCAAGTAGAAAAACATCTAAATAGATATGCCAAGGCGGAAATATTTGATGTAATAATTCCATTCTTTAGCCAATCAAAGAAACAATAAGTGTCATTATTTTTTCAGCAATAAATCTTTTATCCATTAAAAAAAAGGGTTTTATCCCTCTATGTTAGATCGACTGTCAATCAATTAGAGATCACATCATCTCGTAGTACTCGAATTTAGTTCTTAACTTTGCTGCTTTATGTATTAGTCCAACTGCTTCTTTTCTACCTGTTGCTTGTTGTGCCTGGTGCATTAAGTCAGCAGGTTTTTTATTGTTTTTTATTCATAATATATATTTAAATTTCTGTGTAACATGGTTAAATTTATAATGTGTGTAACATAACGTGTAACATTAGAAGTTAAAGCCACTGCTATCAGAGGGTTGCAGTGAATATACTGCGGGCTCATAACCCGAAGGTCGGAAGTTCAAATCTTCTCCCCGCCATCAATTATAAGTAATTTCAAGGCTGCTTTTTTAATTTCAATTAGTTTCAGTGTTCTATAAGGAAGTAAAAAGTTATAATTAGAATTTGAATTAAGAATAGATTTAACTTTATTAATATTGGAGATCTCTTGAAATTATTAAAAAATAAAAATTAACTCCAGTTAATTAAGCAAAACTTGTTCTTCTTTCGACAGACTTGCTAGCAAGTTAGCATTAAGAAAATTAGTATTTACAATAAAATCACTTGAATAAAGAACAAAAAAGGGAACATCTTAAGTCAATGTCTAGTAATCAAAGACAAGAGTTGATCCTAAAGAAGATGAAACTAAAGGCATTGAAGTAGGAAGTGGAGTTTCAGATAAAATATATGATAATGAATAGGTTTATGAGTAAATCCATTATGCTAATTGTCTAAAAGATGGAGAGAAAAACGAAAAGATAATAATAAAATACTTGACTATTTAATTTGTAGATGGTTAAACTAGTAGTACAAGCGTATTACTTAACAATGGCTTTGGGAGGAGAAAATGTTTGGACTAATTTTTCTTATGGTTATCGTAATGAGCCCCCAAGTGGTTGGCTACTTAATCCCGATCGCAGCAGACTGATCTTATTTACACTAAATAAGAAATCTGCCAGAAACAATATTAGAATTTTTGCCCATTCATATTATACAAATGCTCTTAGTGAACCTAAAGCAATTAAATCATCAAGTCAAATGCATTTGGACGATGCCTGGGATAAATGGCATGATCTACAATTAGAGGGTTGGACTTTTGAAGAACTTGAATTACCTGAATCAGTATGATAAAAACCCCCCATTATAAAGAAACTATCCAAAGAGGACAGAAAAATATCTATTCAAGACCCATCAAAGTTATTATCAGAATTTCTTAATGGTGATGTAATTAAACTTGATGAAGAATATGCATATGACTCATAAAGAATTAGTAGATCAAGTTTCTGCAAATTTATTTAAGCAAAGTGGAAAGATAGAAAGCGAAAAATCGTGGCTTGCAATGAGAAATTATTTAGAGCAATTAGATAGTGAACAACTAAAGTTGATGATTAAAGAAGCTAATTAATATAAACAGAAGCTAAATTCTTCTCCGTTTAGATCAACATTTAATAGATTTAAATCCGGGCGGAAATATCAGGGGAACGATGACAAAATTTACCACATAACTCATTTAAAGCAATGCCAGATCTTTTTCAATTGTTTCTTTATGATAAAAAGATATTATTGGGTTTATTATAATTTCAAAAATTGTTCTTTAATCTATAGGATAGAAAAATTAAAAATATTTATACTCCACTAAAATTATCTATTTAATCTTTTTGACAATAAAATTTATTCCCAGACAAGACTTACTTATAGTTTGAATAGAAAAAAAATTAATAGATAAGAATTAGTTATCAGAGTCATAAGATTTGCTCTGCTCATTTACTGAGACTTTGACTTATAATAAATTTGACGGTTAATAAAAACCCGTTTTTACTTAAAAGCCTTTAAATAGGCAATAACATAACGAACTCATGACAACTATTCAGCAGCAGCGTACTTCGCTGTTAAAAGGCTGGCCACAGTTTTGTGAGTGGGTAACATCAACTAACAACAGAATTTATGTTGGTTGGTTCGGCGTCTTAATGATTCCATGCCTACTTGCAGCCGCGGCTTGTTTCATCGTTGCTTTCATCGCAGCACCTCCAGTAGACATTGACGGAATTAGAGAACCAGTTGCTGGTTCATTCCTATACGGAAACAACATCATCTCAGGTGCAGTTGTTCCTTCTTCAAATGCTATTGGTCTACACTTCTACCCAATTTGGGAAGCAGCTACTGTAGATGAGTGGTTATACAACGGTGGTCCTTACCAGCTAGTAATATTCCACTTCCTTATCGGTATCTCAGCATACATGGGACGTCAGTGGGAGCTTTCATACCGTTTAGGTATGCGTCCTTGGATCTGTGTTGCATACTCTGCACCAGTTTCAGCAGCTTTCGCAGTATTCCTTGTATACCCATTCGGTCAAGGTTCATTCTCTGACGGAATGCCTTTAGGTATCTCTGGAACATTCAACTTCATGTTTGTTTTCCAGGCAGAGCACAACATTCTTATGCACCCATTCCACATGGCTGGTGTTGCAGGTATGTTCGGAGGATCTTTATTCTCAGCAATGCATGGTTCACTTGTTACTTCATCTCTAATTAGAGAAACAACTGAGACAGAATCTCAGAACTATGGTTACAAGTTCGGACAAGAAGAAGAAACATATAACATCGTTGCAGCTCATGGCTACTTCGGTCGTTTGATCTTCCAATATGCTTCATTCAACAACAGCAGAAGTCTTCACTTCTTCCTAGCTGTATTCCCAGTTGTATGTGTTTGGTTAACTTCAATGGGAATCTGCACAATGGCATTCAACCTTAACGGTTTCAACTTCAACCAATCAGTTGTAGATGCAAACGGTAAGATTGTTCCTACATGGGGTGACGTTCTTAACAGAGCTAACCTAGGTATGGAAGTAATGCACGAGCGTAACGCTCACAACTTCCCACTTGATCTAGCAGCAGCTGAGTCTACAACAGTAGCTCTTACAGCTCCAGCTATCGGTTAAGCT
The DNA here is from genome assembly GCA_003211655.1 of Prochlorococcus sp. AG-469-F22. GTDB lineage: Bacteria > Cyanobacteriota > Cyanobacteriia > PCC-6307 > Cyanobiaceae > Prochlorococcus_A. The sequence continues at coordinate 3,230 of QCSC01000053.1, forward strand.
TAAAGTTCTAAATTTAGAGCCTCCTTTTATAAGGGGGCTTTTTTTTTATGTTTAATTCTCAATTGAGTTCTTATAATAGTTAATAGAACTTTAATAATTTGATATTTCAATGGGTAGCAGTTTTGGTAAAATTTTTCGTGTAACTACTTTTGGAGAATCTCATGGAGGAGCTGTTGGAGTTATTCTTGATGGATGTCCTCCAAAGTTAAAAATAAATATTAATCTCATACAAAATGAATTAGATAGGCGAAGACCTGGTCAGAGCAAAATTACAACTCCAAGAAACGAAGATGATAAATTAGAGATATTAAGTGGTTTAAAGGAAGGAATAACACTTGGAACACCTATTGCAATGTTGGTTCGCAATAAAGATCAAAGACCAGGAGACTATAGTAATTTAGAGCAAGTATTCAGGCCATCTCATGCAGATGGCACATATCATTTGAAGTATGGAATTCAGGCTGGTTCTGGAGGAGGTAGAGCCTCAGCTAGAGAAACCATAGGAAGAGTTGCTGCAGGCTCTATCGCAAAACAATTATTAAAGAACTTATTTAATACTGAAATTCTTTCTTGGGTAAAACGTATACATGATATTGACTCTCAGGTAAATAAAAATAAACTTACTCTAAGTAAAATAGATTCAAATATTGTTAGATGTCCAGATGATAAGGTGGCCGCAAAAATGATTAAAAGAATAAAAGAATTGCAGCAAGAGGGCGATTCTTGTGGAGGTGTTATTGAATGTTTAGTGAAAAATGTTCCATCAGGATTAGGTATGCCTGTCTTTGATAAATTGGAAGCTGATCTTGCAAAGGCTTTGATGTCATTACCTGCTACTAAGGGGTTTGAAATAGGTTCAGGTTTCTTGGGAACTTATTTAAGAGGAAGTGAACATAATGATTCGTTTATTGAGTCTGATGATATTAGTAAGCTTAAAACAATATCAAATAACTCAGGAGGCATACAGGGAGGAATAAGTAATGGAGAGAATATTGAGATGAAAATAGCTTTTAAACCAACAGCAACTATTGGAAAGGAGCAGAAAACTGTTAATGCTGAAGGGAAGGAAGTACTAATGAAGGCTAAAGGCCGACATGATCCTTGTGTTTTACCGAGAGCAGTTCCAATGGTTGATTCAATGGTAGCTCTCGTATTGGCAGACCATTTGCTTCTCCATCAAGCACAATGTTCAATTATTAAATAGGAATAATTATTTAATTTGATCTTCTTCTGAGCCATTCATATATCTTTGGATCTATTTTATTATTTTTGAAACCCATATCCC
>QCSC01000054.1 GCA_003211655.1 Prochlorococcus sp. AG-469-F22
GGCTAAACGCATAGCTTCTTTTGCAATTTCTTCTGTAATCTCTTCACCACCCATTTCAAATAATATTCTTCCAGGTTTTACAACAGCTACCCAAAACTCTGGATTACCTTTTCCTGATCCCATCCTAGTTTCAGCTGGTCTCATTGTGACTGGTTTGTCTGGGAAAATACGAATCCATATTTTTCCACCACGTTTAACATATCTTGTCATTGCTCTTCTACTTGCTTCAATCTGTCGAGCAGTTACCCACCCACAATCTTGAGCTTGGAGTGCAAACTGACCAAATGCAATTGTATTACCCTTAGAGGCAATTCCTTTCATTCTGCCTCTATGCTGTTTTCGGAATTTAGTACGTTTTGGGCTAAGCATTGTTATACCTCCTATGAATTCTCATTTGAACGATCCTCAAATTGCTGAGGTTTTCGACTACCTTTCCTTCTCGGTATGGCACCAACAGGAATAGTTTGCTCTTCTTTGGGAAGAACCTCCCCTTTGAAAACCCAAACTTTAATTCCTAATACACCATAAGTTGTATTTGCTTCGCGCAGTGCATAATCAACCTCAGCTCTCAAAGTGTGAAGAGGAACCCTACCTTCTCTAGTCCACTCTGTTCTAGCTATTTCTGCACCATTGAGTCGTCCTCCTACTTGTACTTTCAATCCTAGGACACCAGCTCTTTGTGCTCTTTGCAAAGCCATCCTTATAGTTCTTCTAAAGGCAACCCTTTTTTCTAATTGTTGTGCTATGTATTCAGCAAGTAAATATGCATCCGCATCAACTCTCTCCACTTCAACTACATTAATTCGAACTTGCCTTGTTCTATCTCCTATAGTTTTTTGTATACCTGACCTCAATTCTTCGATACCACTTCCTTGTCTTCCTACAATCACTCCAGGTCTAGCTGTTTTCAATTCAAGTTCTAACTGGTCGGCTTTTCTAGCAATTAGTACATCACTGATTCCAGCTGAACTATATTTCTTTTGGATAAAAGTACGAATTTTATCATCTTCTTGAAGAAGAGTTGGATAAGTTTTAGAAGTAGCAAACCATTTTGAACGGTGTTCTTGTGTGATGCCTAATCTAAACCCTGTTGGGTTAATTTTATTACCCATTAGTTTTGTGCCTCCGTATTAGTTTGATTAGAAGCAGATTCAACAGAAATACTTATATGGCAAGTCTGTTTTTTAATAGAAAAAGCTCTACCTTGAGCTCTCGGTCTGAACCTTTTCATCACCGGACCGTTATCAGCCGAAGCTGAAGATATTACTAGGGACGAGGGGTCCATACCCAAGTTATGTTCTGCATTAGCTACTGCAGATCTTAAAACCTTAGTAATAGGATCAGTAGATCTATATGGCATAAATTCCAACATAATAAGTGCGTCTCTATAGGATTTACCTCTAATTTGATCGAGAACTCTTCTTACTTTTGATGCAGAACCACGAATGTACTTACCGTGAGCAATAGCTGTTTTTGTCATTTCAGGTGTTTTTGTCATTTATCTTGCCCCCTTCTTATCTCTTAAGTGGCCACGATAGGTTCTTGTAGGAGCAAATTCACCTAATTTATGGCCAATCATTTGTTCAGTTATAAATACTGGTATATGGGCCTTACCATTGTGAACAGCAATCGTGTGACCAATCATAACAGGAAGGATAGTGGAAGATCTAGACCATGTTTTAATGACTGATTTATCATTATCAGTATTTTGTTTTTCTACCTTTTTAAGCAAACTATCTGCTATAAAAGGCCCTTTTTTTAATGAACGTCCCATAATTTATAAAATAGAAATAGAAATAGAAATAGAAATGGTAGTAATCAAGAATCTCTTCCCCCTCTACTTCTCTTAGAAATACGACGGCGTCTTCGAACAACTAATTTGTTACTTGGCTTGTTTTTCTTACGTGTCTTTAATCCAAGTGCTGCCTTACCCCACGGAGTTACAGGGCCTGCCCTACCAATCGGAGCTTTTCCCTCTCCTCCTCCATGTGGATGATCACATGGGTTCATAACACTACCTCTTACTTGAGGTCTTCTACCTAACCATCTTCTTCTGCCTGCTTTTCCTAAGCTAGTATTACGTATTTCAGAATTACCCACTTCACCTAAAGTTGCATAACATTCCTTGCGTACAAGTCTAACTTCAGTAGATGGGAGTTTTAAAGCGACATACTCTCCTTCTTTCGCCATTAGTTGTGCACTAGCTCCTGCAGATCTGACCATTTGAGCACCTCTACCAGCATATAGTTCTACACAATGAACACTCGATCCTAATGGCATGGAAGATAGGGGCATTGCATTCCCTTCTTCAATTGGAACACCTTCCCCAGAAATTACATTTTGACCTACTTTTATTCCCGCTGGCGCGATTATATATCTTTTCTCTCCGTCTTCATAGAATAAAAGTGCGAGTCTCGCATTTCTATGGGGATCATAATGAATAGCTGCAACCCTTGCATTAATATTTTTTTTGTCTCTTCTGAAATCTACTAATCTGTATTGTCTTTTGTGTCCACCCCCTCTGTGACGACAGGTGATAACTCCTCTATTATTTCTACCTTTATTCCTATGCTTAGAAACTATTAATGATCTTTCTGGTTTTGAACCTGTAATCTCACTAAAGTCAGTAACAACTCTTTGTCTAGTTCCAGGTGTATAGGGTTTGAATTTACGAATTGCCATAATAAATACTCTTTAAGATTCTGGGAAAAGTTGAATTTTGTCTCCTTCAGCAAGACGTACAATTGCCTTTTTAATTTGAGAACGCTTCCCGGAGAATTTACCGACTCTTCTTGTTCTCCTTGGAGGATTCATAGTGTTTATTCCTATAACTTTAACACTAAACAAGGCCTCAATTGCTGCCTTTATCTGAGGCTTTGCGGCCCTATGATCTACCTCAAAAGTATATTGGTTAAGATCTAGCGCATTTGTAGCTTTTTCTGTAATTACAGGTTTACGAATTATATCTGCAAGACGAGAATCAAATAATCTACTCATGATGCATAAACCTCCTGAATTTTATTGATTGCTGATTGACCAATAACTAACTTATTAGCATTGAGAATATCAAAAACATTTAATTGATCAGCAGCAATTAATTTTACCTTTTCAAGGTTGTTAATAGATTTTTTAATAACATCAGAGGGATCGTCAAGAATAACTAAAACCTTTTCTGTTTTTTCTATTCCTAATCTAGAAAGACCATTAATTATCTCACTAGTTTTTGGTTGGTCTAATGTTGAACCAAAGTCTTCAACAGTTTTGATATCAGCAATCCTAGACATTAAGGCTGTTCTAAGTGCTAATCTTCTTTCTTTTCGGTTCATATCTAGGTTATACGAACGTGGTTTAGGGCCAAAAATTACCCCTCCTCCTGGTCTTAATGGGGTCCTAATTGATCCTTGACGAGCTCTACCCGTACCCTTTTGCTTATATGGCTTCCTACCTCCTCCACGAACTTCAGACCTTGTCAAAGTAGATGCAGTTCCTTGTCTTTTGTTAGCTAATTGTCTAAGAACAGCTCTGTGGATTAAATCGGAAGAAGAAGTCTCTTTTGCAACTTTCAAATCAATTGAGACCTCGCCAGCTTTTTTGCCATCCCATTTTAAAGTTTCTAGAGTTGTCATGATTTTGCTCCTCCTTTATTACCTACAACATTATTAGGCTTTATGTTTACTATCGAGCCAGGTTTACCTGGTACAGAACCTTTTACTACAAGTAAATTTTTCTGATCATCAATTTTGACCACTAGTAAACCCTTTGTCGTTATTTTTTTACCTCCATATCTTCCTGCCATCCTTTTACCAGGGTAAATTCTACCAGGGGTTGTTCCAGCACCTGTTGATCCTGGAGCTCTATGATTTTTGGAACCATGACTCATAGGTCCTCTACTAAAACCATGTCTTTTTTGATATCCAGAGAAACCTCTACCCATTGATTTCCCGCTAATATCAACTTTCTGACCAACCTCAAAATTTGTAACAGTTATTTCCTTTCCAATCTCATAAGGGGAAGTCTCTTCGACTCTGTATTCCTTTAGGTGTTTTAAAAGTATTTCACCTGATTTTAGTAGATGTCCTTTCTCAGGCTTACTCAAATGCTTATCCTTTGATACTCCATAACCTATTTGAATAGCAGAATAACCATCCAAAGGTTGAGTTTTTAATTGCGTGACTCGACAAGGGCCAGCCTCTATAAGAGTAACCGGTACTGCATTCCCATCTTCATCGAATAATTGAGACATGCCCAATTTTTTTCCTAAAATTCCTATAGACATAAGACTTGAGTAGGCTAGCTCGTAAATGATTTTTGGTTAATTGTCAAATCTCTTAAAAGTTTCAACAACGTTATGAATCAAAAATTTAATAGTAGGAGTGAGACTTTTCTGAAATTAGAAAGTTTCTCATCGGGTTAAACCCATCCCAAATTTCTTTAACGAAACGCTAAAAAAAG
>QCSC01000055.1 GCA_003211655.1 Prochlorococcus sp. AG-469-F22
TTTTGGACAAGCTGGATAACCAAATGAGTATCTAGCTCCTCTATATTTTTGAGCTAATATTTCACTGTTATTGTTTGGTTCATATGATTTAAATCCGCATTCAATTCTTACTATTGAATGAACATATTCTGCAAGAGCCTCTGCTAATTGAACGGTTAAACCATGAAATATTAAATAATCACTATATTTATCAGCTTTAAATAATTCTTGGGAATATTCGCTAGCTATTTCCCCCATTGTTACTGCTTGCATTGGAAATATATCTACTGGTTCATTATTTTTAAGATCACAGTAAAAATCGGCAATACAAAGATTATTTCCTGATTTTTGTCTAGGAAAATTAAATTCAGAAATTCTTTTATTTGATAAATTATCAAAGAGATAAATACTATTATCATTCCTCCCACAACGGAAGTAGCCATAGACTGCTTTTGGTGAAATTAGGCCTTTATCTAAAATAATATTGATCCATTTTTCAAGTAATGGATTTGCATATGAATCTAAATAATTATTGTATTCTTCTACCGATTGACCTTTATTTTTTTTAATTTGCCATTGACCACTAAATAATGCTTTTTTATCCAAATAAAAAATTAGTTTTTCAAAGTCTATTTCAATATCTTGAAGAACTCTAGTTCCCAAAAATGGAGCCTTTATAGGTTCCTCTTCCTCTAAAAAATTAGATCTATTAAAATTCTCAATTAATTGTATACTTTTGGTTTTTTCAAAATTTTTATTTAAATTTTTATCTTTAGCGGAAGACCTTGGGGAAGCTAATTTAATTTGAATATCATCAGTATTAGTAAAACCATTTTCATTAGACCAATTACCCTTCTTTTTACTATCCATATAGTCATTCATAAATTGTAAATCTGTAAAAGCATCTTTCCCATACAAAATTTTACCTTTATATATCTGACTACAATCTTCGTTCACAAATTTTGGAGTTAATGCGGCACCTCCAAGAATAACTGGAACATTAATTTCAGCATTGTTAAATGCTTCTAAATTATCCTTCATAAATGCTGTAGATTTAACAAGTAAACCACTCATAGCAATACAATCTGCTTTATGTATTTTTTGTGCATCAATAATCGCTGAAACATCTTGCTTAATTCCAAGGTTGATTACATCAAAACCATTATTTGAGAGAATTATATCAACTAAATTTTTACCTATATCATGAACATCTCCTTTAACAGTTGCTATTAGTAATTTTCCGTTAGATATTTTTTCATCTACTGTTTCCATATGAGGTTCAAGCACTGAAACAGCGAATTTCATTGTTTCCGCTGATTGCAATACAAAAGGTAATTGCATTTGGCCGGATCCAAATAGTTCACCGACTACTTTCATTCCATCTAATAAATAAGTATTAATTATTTCAAGTGGTTTGTACTTTTTAAGCGCATTATTTAATTGTTCCTCTAAACCTATTTTTTCCCCATCTACAATATGGTTTTTAAGTTTTTCTTCTAAGGTGAGGTTTTTGTTTGAAGTAGATGCTTTTTTAAAGTCACTGATTGTTACATCTTGGAATGCTTTTGTTAGTTCAACTAATGGATCATATATACATATTTTATTTTCGAAATTCCTTTTGTCATAAATTAAATCTAAACATAATTTTTTTGTTTCCGCAGATATTTTTGAAAGAGGCAATATTTTATTTGGTGCAATAATCGCTGAATCTAATCCTGCCTTTATACATTCATCGAGAAATATTGAATTTAGATTTATTCTTGATAATGGTGAAAGCCCGAAACTAATATTAGATATCCCTAAAATAATATGAATATCTGGAAAGCTTTTTCTTATTTTTGATATAGCTTCAATAGTTGCTTTAGCATTTAATCTATCTTCTTCAATTCCAGTAGATATTGGCAATGCTAGAGGATCAAAAAATATCTCATAATCAGCGAGGCCACTTGATCTAGTTTTAATTAATGCTCTTTTTGCAATGTCATATTTTTTCTGTGATGTTCTTGCCATTCCATCTTCATCAATAGTTCCAATTACTATTCCAGCACCATAATCTAATGCAAGTTTTAAGACCTGATTAAATCTGTCATCTCCATCTTCGTAGTTTGTTGAATTTATAATGCATTTTCCTCCTACAGTCTTTAATCCACTTTCCATTTTATCTGCTTCTGTTGAATCTATCATTAATGGAAGGTTTATATTTGTAACTAATCTTGAGGTAATTTTTTTCATATCTTTAACTCCATCTCTTCCTACATAATCAACATTGACATCTAGTATGTGAGCATTTTCTTTTTGCTGTTGCTTAGCAATTGATACCAAGCCGTCCCAATCATCTTCATTTAGTAATTCCCTTACTTTTTTTGATCCACTAGCATTTAAACGCTCTCCGACTATTAATATTGAGTTATCTTGTTTATATGGAACTGCGTTATATATAGAAGCTGCTGAAGGAACAAAATTTGTTTTTACAGTAGAAAGTTTTTTATTTATTTTTTTATCGACTATTTCATCTATAATCGATGATAAATGCTTGATATGTTCAGGAGTGGTACCACAACATCCGCCAATAAGTTGTACGTTAAAATCATAAATAAAGTTCATTAACTGCATTTTCAACTCCAATGGAGTTAATTTATAGTGAGCAACACCTCCTATATTTTCAGGTAATCCTGCATTAGGTATACAACTAATTGCAAAGGGTGAATTTTCAGCTAAATACTTAATATGTTCTTTCATTTGAACTGGGCCAGTTGCACAATTCAGTCCCAGAATATCAATATTGTAGGGCTCTAATATTGTTAATGCAGAGGCTATATCTGACCCGACAAGCATCGTTCCTGTGGTTTCCATAGTTATGGATATCATTATTGGTAATTCAATATTCCTGTTTTTAATAACTTCTTGAGAAGCAGATAATGCTGATTTTATTTGTAAAACATCTTGGCATGTTTCAATCAATAGAAGGTCAATACCTCCGTCAATTAGACCATTTATTTGTTCTTCATATGAATCTTTAAGCTTATCAAAATCAATATGACCTAATGTTGGTAATTTTGTAGTTGGTCCAATTGATCCAGCGACAAATCTAGGAGTATTAATAGATGAAAATAAATTTGCGCATTTTTTAGCTATCTGAGCTGCTTTTTTATTGATTTCATAAGCTTTATTTGAAATACTATATTCATCTAGAACAATAGATGAAGCACCAAATGTATTGGTTTCAATTACATGACAACCTGCTTCAAGAAATGAATTATGTACTTTTTCAACAGTATTAGGAGAGGATAAGACTAAGTTTTCATTACAACCCTCTAATTCATCTCCACCAAAATCATGTGATGATAAATTTAAATTTTGAAAAGAAGTACCTGTCCCACCATCGAAAATAATAATCGGTTTATCATCTCTATTTAAATAATTTGTAAATGAAACCATAATTTAAAAGAAAAATAAAAATTAACTAATATTGATGCGTGTTATCCAATCATCATAGTCTTGTGAACGGCCTTCCGTTATTTCGATAAGCTTATTTTTCAATTTATTCATTATGGGACGATCATTATTAATATTTGTTGATTCTATTTGCTTTACAGGTGTAATTTTAGCTGCAGTACCAGTTAGAAATACTTCATCAGCAATAAGTAATTCTGTTTTATCAACAGGTCTTTCAATAACATTTACACCAAACGATTTCGCTAATTCAATAACACTAGCTCTAGTAATTCCTTCTAGGATGTCTTGATCAACTCCTGGGGTAATCAGTTCACCATTTCTTACTATAAATAAGTTCATTCCACTAGCTTCACTTACTTTACCACTAGAATTTAATAGCAATGCTTCGTCAAATCCTGATAAACTAGCCTCTGTTTTGGCTAATGAACTTGTAATGTAAGCTCCGCTTATCTTACCTCTTAAAGGTAGAGATCTATCCTCTTGTCGTGTCCAACTACTCATCCTACAAGACACACCATCGGGAGATAAATAGTCTCCAAGTTCAATACAATAAATGAAGAAATCAGTTTCTATATTATGTAATCTTGGAGCAATACCTAAATCACTTGTATAAACAAAAGGCCTTATATAGATCGGTTTTGTAGGTTTATTTTTTTTTAATATTGTTTTGAGTGCATTGAATATATATTCTTCAGATATTTCTGTTAAAAGCAATCTTGCACTTTGAGATAACCTTTTTATGTGTTTATCTGTTCTAAATAAAAGAAATTCATCCTTATTAGATGGATTTGGAATAGCTCTCATTCCTCCAAAGGCTGCTGTTCCATAATGAAGTGCATGAGTTGCTATTGAAACTTTTGCATCTTTAAAGGGTATACACTTACCTTCAAACCAAGCATATGGAAGAAATTCTTGCATATTTTATTTTAGAAATGAGTTAAAATTGTTCTAACTTACTTAAGTATTCTAAACCTAATTGTTATATTTAAATGCATAGGATA
>QCSC01000056.1 GCA_003211655.1 Prochlorococcus sp. AG-469-F22
ATCAAATTCTTCAAATTCTCCATAGAGCATATTCCTAAAAATCTCAGTAGTCATTACTAAGATTGGAGCATCTCTATTGATACTAATATCTCCAGTTAAGAGACCTACTTTCTTCTCTCCAAATTGATTAATAAAATCTCTAAACTTTTGATTTGATAAAGCTTTTAAAGGGGTTGTATAAAAAACTCTACTTTCATGGGATAAGCCTCTATAAATAGCAAATTCACCGATTAATGTTTTACCTGAGCCAGTTGGAGCAGTTAAAACAACAGAATTTCCACTATTAATAGCTTTTATTGCCTCTATTTGAAAGGGATCTAGTGGGAATGGGAAATATTCCTCTAAATTAAGCAATAATTGTGATTGAAGAGGGGAGGAGTTAACTTCTTAAGATATGATCTATATAGATATTAATAAACAATAGCCACCTTGCACACTTTAATAGTAAATCTAGATCAATTTCTAAAAAATATTTAGTTGAAATTACTTACAAATGAATAGAGTAAAAATCCCAAAAAATAGACTTCGTAAATTAAAAACATTCACATTAGGTCAAAAGCCATATGAACTTCAAGGTGTAAATCCAAAGCAAGTGAAAAATAACTTTATTGACTTATGTAGTAATGATTATTTTGGATTAAGTAGAGATAATGATGTAATAAAAGCCTCTTATGAAATAAGCTTATCTGAAGGTCTTGGTTCAGGCAGTTCGAGATTCATAACGGGCTCAAGACCAATACATAAATTATTAGAGACACAACTTGCAGAATGGCTTAATCAGGAAAAAGTGCTTTTATTTCCTAGCGGTTACCAAGCTAATATTGCTGCCGTGCAAGGTTTAGCTAACCGAAATAGTATTGTAATTGCAGATAAATTTATTCATAATTCTTTATTAGTTGGAGTAAAAGCTGCAGGATCAGCACTAGTAAGATTTGCACATAATGATTTAAAAGACTTAGAAAATAAAATTCTTAAATTCAATTCATCGCAAAAGTCCATTCTTATAATTGTTGAATCCCTTTACAGTATGGAAGGTTCAATTGCTCCTCTCAAAGAAATTGCTGGAATTTGTAAAAGGTATAATGTTGAATTATTAGTCGACGAAGCTCATGCTATTGGGATTTTAGGGACTGAAGGGAAAGGTTTAAGTTTTGATTTATCTGATGAAATAACTATGCTTACTGGAACCTTTGGCAAATCATTTGGTAGCGGCGGGGCTTTCATAGCTTGTAACTCAAAAATTGGTGAACACCTTATTCAAACGAGTGGGGCTTTTAGATATACAACTGCTCTTTCCCCAGCTTTATCTGCAGGTGCACTTAAATCACTCCAAAAAATCAAAGCCAATCACGAATGGGGTATTAATTTATTGATCTCTTCTAAAAAATGGAAAAAAGAAATTATTCGAAATTTAAGTTACCCAGTTAAGGGAGAATCTCAAATCTTATCTATAATCGTCGGACAAGAAGAAAAGGCAATCCTTCTACAAAAACATCTTGAAAAAAACGGTTTTTTAGCTATTGCTATTAGACCACCTACTGTTCCTGTGAACGAATCAAGAATAAGGCTAACAATTAGAAGAGATTTAAATTTAGACATACTTAATAATTTTATTTCTGTTTTAAAAACCTTCAAATGAAACAAGTTATTACTCAGCATGGTTGGGGGTTAGATCAAAGTTTCTGGGATAATTATAAAATTGAATTTCAAAGAAATGGATGGCATTGGCAAGATAATGAAAGAGGATATTTTTCAAAAAATATCAATCAAGCAAAATGGATACAAAACAATTTGAACGATCAAATCAAGATGATTTTATGTCACTCTTTAGGTTTCCATTTAATTCAAGAAAATATTTTAGATGAAGCATCCCATGTTGTCTTTATAAATTCATTTAATAACTTTCTTCCTTCAAGCAAAAAAAGAAATTTAATTTACAGATCTCTTAAGAGAATGGAAAAAAAAATAATGTTATTTGAAGCAGAGGTTATGTTAAAAGAATTTATACGTAGATCTTTTTTGCCCAATGATATGAGCATTAATTTCCAAACTATGTTTTATAAAAACTTAGAGAATTTAAATAATAATCTTCTATTAAGTGACCTTAAAAAACTTTATACAGATAAAGATTCTTTAAAGTCTTTTGAGAAAAATTGCAATGTCATCATTATAAATTCTAAAAAAGATTTAATTCTTGACCAAGATTCAAGTGATGACTTTATTGAATTATTAAAAAAAACATTAACTAAAAAGCTAACTTTAATTGAATTAGATAATCAAGGGCATTGTCTAACTAATTTAAATTTTTACCAAATCATCAAAAGAACTCTGGATAATAAATATGAAAAATAAAATCTGGAATGAAACAGTTAAAAATAACTTTAATAATGCTTCAGCAAATTATTTAAGTTATTCAAATATTCAAAAGCATTTTGCTGATAAGATTGTTTTTTTCTTAAAAGATCTAAATATTCAAAAAGGTGAATGGATAGATCTTGGTTCAGGAACTGGCTTATTAGCTGATGAAATAGAAAAAGAATTTTCTACAAAAAATATTAGCCGAATTGATTTCAGCAAAAAAATGCTTCTTCAAAATAAGGAATCTAGTAAAAAGATTTTATGGGATTTAAATAATGGTTTACCTCCATCAATTAGAAACTGTCCTCTAATGACATCTAACTTTTGCATACACTGGTTAGACAATCCCGAAAAAATAATAAGAGATTGGTTTAACAACTTAAGATCTGGTGGTTATTTAATAATTTCATATCCCACAATAAATTCATTCCCGGAATGGAAGCAAACTTGCTTAGAAACTAATATTGAATATAGTGGCCTAACTTTCCCTGTTTCAAAAAATATAGTCAAAAGTTTCAACTCTGACGAAATATTCTTCTCAAATAAATACTTATATATAGAAAACTTTCCAGATGTTTATAAACTTTTCAGAAGCATAGTAAACGTGGGAGCTCAATCAACCAAGTGTAAACGTAATAAAGTATGTGAATTAAAAGGAATACAAAAGTTTTGGCCTAAGACGGCAACTAATTCAGTTAACCTTACATGGGAAATTAATATTGAAATATTAAAAAAATCATGAGCGCTATAAAGAATAAATCCCAATTTGTTATTTGTGGGACAGATACTGATATCGGAAAGACATTAATTAGTTCTTTTTTTGTAAGAGGATTAAATTCTTTTTACTGGAAGCCTATTCAAAGTGGCATTGAGTCAGAGACTGATAGTCAAGCTGTTGCAAGACTTGCAAAAGTGAACAAAGCGAAAATAATCAGTGAAGCTTATATCTTTAGAGAACCTGTTTCTCCTCATTGGGCGTCAGAAATAGATCAAAAAGTTATAAACTTTCAGCTATTAAATTTACCAAATATCGACGGGTCATTAATTGTAGAAACAGCGGGGGGCTTAATGGTCCCAATTACAAGAAATTATTTGCAAATAGATCAAATCAAGAAATGGGATATCCCTGTAATACTTGTATGCAAGAGCGGCCTTGGGACTCTTAATCACACTCTTCTTAGTATTGAGGCATTAAGAAAAAGAAATATTAAAATTCTAGGTCTAGTTATAAACGGAAAAAAACACTTAGATAATCCAAAAACATTAACTGAATTTAGTAGTCTTCCTATTATTGCTGAATTTCCATATATCCAGAAAATTGACTCAAATAATTTAGATATACTTTGGGAAGAGCTCAATATTAAAAATAAATTGATCACCTTATTAAATCAAAAAAAATAATAAATGAAATCTCCAGTTTTAAGAAATCCTAATCAAGATTGGCATCCTAATATATGGCCGCCTTTTACACAGATTATAAATAGCAAGCCTCAATTAGAAGTTACTCATGGAAAAAATGCTTTAATTTATACTAAAAATCCAAAACAAGAACTCATTGATGGAATAAGTAGTTGGTGGGTAACTCTACATGGTCATAGTAACGAGTACATCGCAGATGCCATTTATCATCAAGCCAAGACTCTAGAGCAAGTTATATTCGCCGACTTCTTACATCCACAGGCTCAAATATTATCAGAGAGACTGAGTGGCTTAACAAAATTAGAAAGACTATTTTTTTCTGATAATGGATCTACCGCTGTAGAAGTAGCTTTAAAAATTGCCTATCAATCTTGGCAAAATCAAGGTGAAACAAGAAACCAAATAATTGCTTTTGATGGTGCCTATCATGGTGATACATTTGGAGCAATGGCTTTAGGGGAACGAAATATTTTCAATGAGAATTTTGATAATCTAATGTTCCCTGTTAAAAGGGCCCCATGGCCTTCAACTTGGATAAATGATGAAGAGGTTGAAATTAAAGAGAATAACGCGATTCAAAT
>QCSC01000057.1 GCA_003211655.1 Prochlorococcus sp. AG-469-F22
CTTACAAAGAATAAAAGAAACCCATTCACTGCTTTATGGATTACTCATCGTTTAGAGGAATTAAGTTATGCAGATGCAGTTGCAGAGATGAAGAATGGAAATTTATCAGATTGGCAGAAACCATTTAACTTTCAATATAATTAAGGTTTACCCCTTGTCATAAGGTACATGTAAGAGTTAAATTTTTATATGTTCCTCGGTAGCTCAGCGGTAGAGCGATCGACTGTTAATCGATTGGTCGCAGGTTCGAATCCCGCCCGGGGAGTTCAATTTCAAGATCTAGAGACTTCAGGTTATTCCACTTGAGGTCTTTTTTAATGTTGTGACTGCCTTCTGAAGAAAAACAGAATGTCAGACAAATTCAGGATACACTAAATCCACCATTCTGATGGTCGGGAAATATGTCTTTTCTTATGATTTCTTACATCAGATTCAGTCAGGCACTATCAGGAAATATCACTCCGACTTGCGACCTGGGAGTTCAATTTTTAAATTTAACTTTCAGGAGACTTCAACAGAGGTCTTTTTTTATTCATTTGAAAGTTTGTGGTGGGGAAATGGTGGTGAAGATTTGTTCTCGTGGTGGGGAAGATTTGTATGACTACAAAAATGTAAGAGTAGATATTTGATTGTTTAAGGTTTTTGGTATAAATTCTGACAATTTATAAAATCAGAAATCATCAAAAATCAAATGAGCAATCATTCTGTT
Source organism: Prochlorococcus sp. AG-469-F22 (assembly GCA_003211655.1). Classification (GTDB taxonomy): domain Bacteria; phylum Cyanobacteriota; class Cyanobacteriia; order PCC-6307; family Cyanobiaceae; genus Prochlorococcus_A. The sequence continues at coordinate 710 of QCSC01000057.1, forward strand.
ATAAAATAATGCAAAATTTATGGAAAAAATCTTTTCTCTAGATTTTAAATTCTTATGTCAGATAGCAGCAACTCAGAATGGACCAGACTTTTAGGTAGTTCTTATGATGAGAGAGCAAGTGCATTAACTACTGGAAGTGATGGATCGATTTATATTGCTGGATTTACAACGGGTCATTTAGATGGTCAAACAAATGGTAGTGGGCAATTAACAACTAGAACTCCTGATGCATTTATAAGTAAATTTAAACCAGATGGAACAAAAGAATGGACCAGACTTTTACTTGATTCTGGTGGATGGGAAGATTATGGACATGCCTTAACTACTGGAAATGATGGATCGATTTATATTGCAGGTCGAACACAAGATAAGGGTTATTTAAATGTAAGAGATTTTGATGCCTTCATAAGTAAATTTAAACCAGATGGAACAAAAGAATGGACCAGACTTTTAGGTAGTTCTAGATTCGATGTTGGAAACGCCTTAACAACAGGAAATGATGGATCGATTTATATCGCTGGTTATTCATCAGGAGATTTTGATGAGCAAATTCATAATGGGGGAGCATCCGATGCATTTATAAGTAAATTTAAACCAGATGGAACAAAAGAATGGACCAGACTTTTAGGTACAACTTATTCGGAATGGGCAAATGCATTAACTACTGGAAGTGATGGATCGATTTATATTGCAGGAGCAACATATGGAGATCTAAATGATCGGAAAGTAATAGAAGGGTATACTGAAGCATTTATAAGTAAATTTAAACCAGATGGAACAAAAGAATGGACCAGACTTTTAGGTATAGATTTAAGAGATGCCTTCGCCTTAACCACTGGAAATAAAGGATCTATTTATATTGCAGGTCAAACACATAGTGGAAATGGCGATTCATTTATTAGTAAATTTAATCCAGATGGTACACAAGAATGGTCTTTAGGTTTAGGCACTTTTAATTTCGATGTTGGAAACGCATTAACAACTGGAAGTGATGGAATTATTTATATTGCAGGTTCCACAAGGGATCAATTAGGTAATTCAGATAATCAAACATATAACGGTCCTATATATAATGGGGGAGAATACGATGCGTTTATAAGTAAAATTAGTCCAGATGGGATAAAAGAATGGACCAAACTTTTAGGTACACCTTCTAATGATCAAGGACATGCCTTAACAACAGGAAATGATGGATCAATTTATATTGCAGGAGAAACAAACGGTGATTTAGATGATCAAACAAATAGTGGGGAAAGGGATGCATTTATTAGTAAATATAATTTTTTATCTATTCCAACAGATATTTCATTATCAAGTTTAAATTTTAATGAAAATATAGATAAAGGTAGTACTGTTGCTACATTATCGACTACAGATGAGGATGCTTCTGATAGGCATACTTATGAATTAATTAGCGGATACAGAAGTAACTCATCTTTTACTATTGAAGGAAATAATTTAAACATAAATTATTCACCTGATTATGATGGTCAAGGTTATCAACGCTCTTATGATATTCGTATAAAAACAACAGATAGTGGGGGTTTTTCTTATGAAGAAACATTTACATTAAGTGTTAATGACGTTAATGAAGTAGCAACCGAGATTTATACATTATCAAGTTTTAATTTTAATGAAAATATAGATTCTGGGTCAGTCATAACGACATTATTTACTAGAGATGAGGATCGTAATGATATTCATACACATACATTGGTGAGGGGAACGGGAGATACTGATAATTCTTCTTTTTCTATTGATGGATTTAACTATATTGCAGGTAAGAGAGGAAGTTATTTAAAAATAAATTCCTCACCAGATTATGAAGATAAATCAAGTTATTCTATCCGTCTAAGAACAACAGATAGTGGTGGTTTGTCTTATGAAGAGGTAATTACATTAAGTGTTAGTGACGTTAATGAAGTAGCAACAGACATATCTTTATCATCGACAAGTTTTAATGAAAATATAGATGCATCAAGTACGGTTGCAACTTTATCAACTGCTGATGCGGATGCTTCTGATTCTCATACTTATACATTGGCAAGTGGAACAGGAGATACCGATAATGATTCTTTTACTATTGAAGGAAGCAATTTAAAGATAAGTTCTTCTCCCGATTATGAAACAAAGTCTTCTTATAACATCAGATTAAAAACCACTGATAGTGGAGGATTATCTTATGAAGAAGTGTTTAACTTGAGTGTCAATAGTCTTAACACTGAACAAGCGCCAAAAGATATCTTTTTAAATGTACCTGAATTCGAATGGACAAAACTTTTAGAAACTTATAGTCCCAAAGATCTTATCAAAGCAGGAATAATAGGATCAGATGGTTCTGTTTACCTTGCAGGAGACACTGAAGGAAATCTTGATAGTCAAACCAATAGTGGTGAAAATGATACATTTATAAGTAAATTCTCTGCTGATGGAGAAAAGCAGTGGACACGACTAATTGGTTCAAACAAAAATGAAGAGGCATGGTCGATAACAAATGGACCAGATGGTTCTGTTTACATTGCAGGAGGAACTCAAGGAAATCTGGATGGTCAAAATAATAGTAGTGGTGATGATGCCTTTATTAGTAAATTCTCTGCTGATGGAGAAAAACATTGGACAAAACTTTTTAGTTCTTATGGGGAAGACAATGCCTGGGGAATAACAACTGGACCAGATGGTTCTGTCTACATAACAGGAGAAACAAGAAATGGTTATGACGATGCCTTTATTAATAAATTCTCTGCTGAAGGAGAAAAACAATGGACACAACTAATTGGGTCTAATCAAGAGGATGAGGGGCGAGGGATAACAATAGGATCTGATGGTTACATCTATATAGTTGGTGCTACTAAGGGAGATATATATGGAGAAACCAATCCTAGTAATAATGATCAATATGACTGGGATCCATCTAAAAGTAGATTCTCTGCATTTATAAGTAAACTCTCGGTTGAAGGAGAAAAACAATGGACACAAACCTTGGGATCTCTCGGAGAAGATGATGCCTTTGAGATAACAACAGGATTAGATGGTTCTGTTTATATCGCAGGAGAAACAACAGGTAATCTTGATGGTCAAACCAATAGTGGTGAAAATGATCTATTTATAAGTAAATTCTCTGGTGATGGTGAAAAACAGTGGACAAAACTTTTTGGTACATCTTACGAGGATGTGGGATATGCCTTAACAATAGGATTAGATGGATCAATATATATTGCTGGGTATACGTATGGTGATCTTGATGGTCAAACTAATAGTGGAATTACTGATGCCTTCATTAGTAAATTCTCTACTGATGGAGAAAAGCAATGGACAAAACTTTTTGGTTCTAGTGAAGGTGATAGTGCTGGAATTTTAGCAGCAGGATTAGATGGATCTATTAAGGTTCTGCATGGGACTCGGAATTTTGATAATGAGAATAAATTATATGTGAGTACATTTTTCGATGATGGTAATACTCTGAATGAAAATATTGAAGCGGGTTCTGTTATCGCAACATTATCAACTACTGATGTGGATGCATCGGATAGTCATACTTATGCTTTAGTAAGTGGAAGAGGTGATACAGATAATGCTTTATTTACAATTGAAGGAAGTAATTTAAAGATAAATTCTTCTCCAGATT
>QCSC01000058.1 GCA_003211655.1 Prochlorococcus sp. AG-469-F22
CTTTCAACAAAAATAAAATCCAATGGATCATATCTGTTTTCAAGATCCATTACTGCATTTTTATTAAGTGAACAATCTTCTCTGATTGCAGTATGAGGACAACCACCAGTTTCTACTCCAAGAATTCTTCCTTCCTCTAAAATCTTTTTCTTTATGAGAAAATTAGCATCCTCTTTTGTATAAATGTCATTAGTAACAACAGCTATTTGATATTTCTTTTTAAGACCTATGCATAAAGTTTCAACTAATGCAGTTTTTCCCGAGCCTACTGGGCCCGCTACTCCTACTCTTAATTTGCTGCTCATAAATTAATTTCTAAAAAGTTTTGTATATAGATCATTATGGTTTTGTTGAGCCATAGATAAGCTTATATTCCCAACATAAAGATCATTGATATTACTGTCTACAATTTCTTGGGAAACTTCTGAGATTAAATCCAACAACTCAAGCTGAATAGTTTGTGCTTTTATTGAACCCATGGGTATAAGTCTTATTGCCGCACTTAGTTGATTCGCAGTCCATGCATAGATAAAATTTTCGATCATTTCTAATTTATTTATTTTAAAAGTGAAGCAAGCCCAACTCCATGCTAAAGACCAAGAGATATTTTTATTTTTTTCATATAAATATTCAAATCCAAATTCTTTAGTCAATTCAAAAAGTGATTTAGCCATTTGAGTCTGTTGATCTCTTATCTCAACAGTATCTCTAAAAGATAATAGCCATTTATCTAAACTCAATAATCTTCTTTTGATATTTTTAACATTATTAGCAACTTTTAATTCTACAAAAATATCAAAAAATTCTATTAAACATTTTGCTTCAATTCTAATTTGCCCAATTTTTAATTCATTTGTAATTAAATCCTTTATATGATCTGATTCTTCTAAATTCTTAATTTTTAAATAACTTTCCAATCCCTCAGAATAACAAAAACCTCCTACGGGCAAACTTGGACTAATTAATAAATACTTAACTAAGTGATTTTTTTTCATGATGAAAAGCTCCTATTTCTGGAAAAAACTTTTTTTCAACTTTTGAGAAAACAACATCAAAGTTCTTAAGCAATTCCTCAATAATGTAATCACTTTTAGTAAATAAGAAATCTTCATTAATCTCAATTTCCACATGTCTATTCCCAATATGATAAGCAACTTTGATTAGTTCTAAATCCGTTTTAGCAGTAATTTTAATTAAATTTTCTTTTTGCGCAATGATTTGTACAAAGAGTTTTTTGTGATTTGTGCGAAGGATATCACCATCAATTAAAATACCCTCTCTTGGTAATTGTAATTGAAGTTCTTGATTACAATCTGATTTTCTTTTTCCCCTGAAGATTCTTCTTTGATCAGAACTTAGTGTAAGGTTTAAAAAGTTACCCTCATGGCAATTTTGCTTAATCCAATCAGTTACAACAATTTCTTTTTTATTACGCATAACAAAATATTTTTAGTAACTTAAATAGAGTAATCAAGAAAACAATTATGGATAAATCTTCTTGGGAAGGTAATTGTTTCTTAAATTTTTTTAATAATAAATCAAGTTCTGGGAAAGACGATAAAACAATCTTCAAATCTAAATTTACATCTCCCTATAAATTACTAAAATGTAGTTATGACCAAGAGGGCAGATGTATTTTACCTATACTTCATACTGCAGGTGGACTTGTTGGTGGTGATTTGCTGGAATTTGAAGCAAATATTGGAATTAATTCGAAAGTTTTATTAACAACCTCTTCAGCTCAGAAAGTATATGGATCAGTTGGTAGATCAAAAATTAATCCTGAAGGGACATTTTCCTCGCAGAAAACAAAGATAAATATTCTTGATAATTCTCATTTAGAGTACCTCCCACAAGAAACAATAGTTTTTGCAAACGGATTATTTTCTCAGGAATTTAATATAAAGATTTCGGATAACTCTAGTTTTTTATTTACAGATTTAATCAGACTTGGAAGATCTTCTGCAGGCGAATCAATTGAGAACGGCGTTTTTAGATCAAAATTAGAGATTATGAGGAATGGAAACTTATACGATGATTGGGAATTTGTAGATCAAATTGAATTAACTAAATTTAGTTTTGAAGCTAAAAGTGGAATGGACTATAATCCAGTTTTTGGTTCTTTAATATGGATATGTGAAAAAGAATTTCCTAAAACAAAAATCAGTTACTTAACAGAAAAAATAAAAATAATTTTTAAAGAAAATAATAATTATATGTCTTTAGGAACTTTAGAAAATGGGATATCAATAAGATTCTTAGGTACTTCATCACAATATGCAAGAAAATGTTTTTTTTCTATTTGGACACAAATAAGAACTGTTTGTGGGTTTTGTAAGCCAGAATATCAAGGTGTATGGCCTTTGCAAGATCTTTAGATTACTACTTATGTTCATAGAGAACTTTTTTAAAGACAATTTTTAGATTATTTTTTATTTATGCATCTTTCACCTCAAGAAAAAGATAAACTATTAATTTTTTCAGCTGCACAACTAGCTGAAAGAAGACTCAATAGGGGTCTAAAACTTAATTATCCGGAAACAGTTGCTTTCTTAAGCTTTCAAGTTTTAGAGGGTGCAAGAGATGGCAAAAGCGTTAGTGAATTAATGTCTGAAGGTACAACATGGCTTTGTAAAAAACAAGTAATGGATGGAATTTCTGAAATGGTCGAAGAAGTTCAAGTAGAGGCTGTTTTCCCAGATGGTACTAAATTGGTAACTATTCACAATCCGATTAACTAACTATGGACTATTTAATACCCGGTGAAATAATTACTGAAGATGGATTTATTGAATTAAATTCTGGTAAAAATGTGAAAACAATAACTGTTTCAAATTCTGGGGATAGACCTATTCAAGTTGGATCACATTATCATTTTTTCGAAACTAATAAAGCTTTATTTTTTACAAGAGAAATTACGCTTGGTATGCGTCTAGATATTCCTGCAGGAACTGCTATAAGATTTGAACCTGGAGATACTACAGAAATAAAACTGGTACCTTATTCAGGATATAGAAATGCCTTTGGTTTTAATGCTTTAATTAATGGTCCTTTGGATTCTTAAATATTATGTCTTATAAAATCAATAGAAAAACTTATGCTCAAACATATGGACCTACAAAGGGAGATAGAGTAAGACTTGCAGATACAGAATTAATAATTGAAGTAGAAAAGGATTTCACAACTTATGGAGATGAAGTTAAATTTGGAGGAGGTAAGGTTATCAGAGATGGGATGGGGCAGTCTCAACTAACCAGAGATGATGGAGCTGTTGATACTGTAATAACAAATGCCTTGATAGTTGATTGGTGGGGAATCGTAAAAGCTGATGTCGGATTGAAAGATGGAAAAATTTATGAAATTGGTAAAGCTGGAAATCCAGATATACAAGATAATATAAATATTATTATTGGATCTTCAACTGAAGTAATAGCTGGTGAAGGACATATTCTTACTGCAGGATCTATAGATACACATATACATTTTATTTGTCCTCAACAAATAGAAACTGCATTAGCTTCTGGTGTGACAACTATGTTAGGAGGAGGAACAGGACCAGCTACCGGCACAAATGCTACTACTTGTACTCCAGGCCCTTTTCATATATCTCGTATGCTTCAATCTGCCGAAGCATTCCCTGTTAATTTAGGTTTTTTTGGGAAGGGAAATTCATCTAATGAGACAAATCTTTTTGAACAAGTAAATGCTGGTGCATGTGGTTTAAAATTACATGAAGACTGGGGTACAACTCCATCAACGATAAATTCATGTCTTAATGTCGCAGATACTCTAGACGTTCAAGTATGTATTCATACTGATACTTTGAATGAATCAGGGTTTGTTGAAGATACTATATCTGCTATTGCAGGTAGAACCATACATACTTTTCATACCGAAGGAGCAGGGGGTGGCCACGCTCCAGATATTATTAAAATTTGTGGAGAAAATAATGTTTTACCAAGTAGTACTAATCCAACTAGGCCTTATACCAAAAATACTCTAGAAGAACATCTTGACATGTTAATGGTCTGTCATCATTTGGATTCTAAAATTCCAGAAGATATTGCATTTGCAGAGTCAAGAATTAGGAGGGAGACAATAGCTGCGGAAGATATTTTGCATGATATAGG
>QCSC01000059.1 GCA_003211655.1 Prochlorococcus sp. AG-469-F22
TTGAGGCAGAAAATATCTGTGTTGATTATCACGGTAAAGTTGCTTTATATGATGCGAATTTAAGATTAAAGGCCGGCCAAATTTGCGGATTAGTAGGAATGAATGGTGCTGGGAAAACAACTTTCTTTAATGCCTTAACTGGGTTTGTAAATATCTCAAAAGGTAAAATAAGAATAAATGGTGAGTCTTTAAGAATTGCTCAACAAGATCAGTCAATTGCATATGTTCCTCAAAGTGAAGGAATTGATAGTCAATTTCCAGTAAGTGTATGGGATGTTGTAATGATGGGTCGATATGGGTCAATGAATGTTCTGAGATCTCCAAGAGAATCAGATATTCAAGCTGTTAAGGATGCTATTGAAAGAGTTGATCTTATGGAACTTTCAGCTACCCCAATTGGCAACTTATCCGGGGGGCAGAGGAAAAGAACTTTTTTAGCAAGAGCTATTGCACAACGGGCATCAATACTATTACTTGATGAACCCTTTGCGGGAGTTGATATTAGAACTGAGAAACTTATCTCAGAATTATTTATTCAATTTAAAAATGAGGGGAAAACAATTTTGCTATCTACTCACGATATGATTCATGTTCGTGAATTTTGCGATTTAGTTCTTTTAATAAATAAGACAGTTGTTGCTTATGGAGAGACTTCGGAAGTATTTACTCCAGAAAATATTACAAGTACTTTTGGAGGGATGTCACCAGACGTCTTGTTTGGACCTGAATCTTAAAATCTAGTTGTATGGATCTATGCTTTTTATCTTCAAATATAACTTCTTTTGTAGCAGATCCTTTATCTCATGAATTTATGAGAAAAGCTCTATTGATGAGCTCATTAGTAGCAGCTGTTTGTGGATTTTTATCTAGTTATTTAACGCTTAAAGGTTGGGCTTTAATGGGAGATGCGGTATCTCACTCTGTAATGCCTGGGGTTGTTGTGGCTTATGCTTTGGGACTTCCTTTTTCACTTGGGGCATTCATTTTTGGAGTGGGCTCTGTAGCTTTAATAGGATTTGTTAAACAAAAATCCAGAGTTAAAGAAGATACCGTAATTGGCTTGGTTTTTACAGGTTTTTTTGCCCTTGGAATAGTTTTAGTTTCAAAGATTAAAAGTAATATTGATCTTCACTCAATTCTTTTTGGTAGCCCTCTAGGGATTTCTCTCTCAGATGTAAAACAGACGGTATTTATTTCTATATTGGTGGTAATACTATTGTCAGTTTTTAGGAAAGATTTAATACTTTATTGTTTTGATCCAAGACACGCAAAAACAATAGGAATTAATGTCTTATTTCTTCATTATTTATTACTTACATGCTTGTCTTTAGCTGCTGTAGTTGGATTACAGTCTGTTGGAATAGTTCTGGTTGTTGCAATGCTGATTACTCCCGGTGCAACAGCATATTTATTAACAGATAATTTTGATAATATGACCATCATTTCAGTAATTAGTGCCATTATTTCAAGTGTATTTGGTATTTATTTTAGCTTTTGGTTTGATCTTGAAACTGGAGGCTCAATTGTATTAGTTCAAACGTTTATATTTTTATTTGCTTTTTTATTTGCGCCAAGATACGGGATATTTAAATTTAAAAAATTATTTTCTAATTATTAGTAAAAATGGACAATTACCTAAATAACAAAAGTTGGAATTGGTGGCCTTTATTTCCCCTGTATCCATATGGGGAAAAGAAAACTATTCTTAGAGAAATAATTCCTAACGAAATATGGTCCTTAGAACAGATTCAGGGCTTATATTATGTCGCAGTCCCAATAAGAATGACAATAATTAAGGTTAATAATGGATTAATGCTAATTAACCCTTTACCTCCTACTAAGGAACTTGTAAATGCATTAGAAAAATTAATCTCAATTTATGGAAAAGTAAAAACAATTGTGCTCCCTAGTGCTTCTGGATTAGAACATAAAATTGGATTACCAGCATTAGTAAGAGTTTTCAATGCTGCTGAGATTTGGATATGTCCTGGCCAATGGAGTTTTCCAATTAATCTTCCTTTAGATTTTATTGGGATCCCATCGAAAAGGACTAAGATACTTTTTAAAGATGGAACTCCTTATGAAGAATGTTTTAAATGGTCTTCACTAGGGCCTTTAAATTTAGGACTTGGAACATACCAGGAGGTGAGTTGTTTTCATTTTTCAACAAGGACACTTCATGTTACAGACGCTATAGTTGGCATAGAATCAACGCCTCCAGAAATATTTGACTTCGACCCTACCCCTTTATTATTTCATTCGAGAGATCGAGGAGATGAACCTATTCTTGATAATTTTGAATCTAGAAAAAAAGGTTGGGCAAGAATTGTATTATTTTCATCTTTTTTAAAACCAGGAAAATTAAATATTCCCTCTCTGAAACAAATCATCAAATACTCTTTTAAAGAAGGTCTTCGAAATAAGAAATCACATTTTGGGATTTATCCTTTTTTATGGGATGAAGATTGGGAATCATCTTTAGTTGAAATTATGGGCGAAAATATTCCTAAGATTCAGATTGCCCCTGTTTTGCAAAATTTAATATTTCCTAGATCAAAACAAGTACTCCTTGGATGGCTAGAAAAAATTAAAACTTATGAAAATATGGAATATTTGATATCAGCTCATTATTCTGCCCCTATCGATTTTAAACAAGAAAATTGTCAGAATTTGATAGATGAAATTAATTCAGATAATTGGAATAAATCACCAGATGATAATAAATTCCTTATTAATTTCTATAAAAAATTATTTGAATTGGGGATAATTCCAAAAAAAGTAAATATTTAGAGATTTATTCTTTTTCAATGGACATATCTTCATCATTTTTTAGAGTTTGTTCAAGCTCTTTCCTTTGCTCCATTTGTCTTAAGAAATATCCTGTCATCATTGCAGAAGAAAGTAAATTAGCAATATTCTCTTTTGAAGAAGTTATTTTTACATCAAACTGATCAGATGGCAACATTCCTAGAAGACCTTGAACATTATGCCTTATGATTTCTTGTATATCTTCACTAGCCGACTTGGCTACTCTCTGCAAAACTTCTGGAGACTGTTTTTGTAGATATTGAATTAAATCATTCTCATCATTTGGATCATTATTTTCTGTAGCTAGAAATTCAGGATTGAACATTTATGCATCTTCAACTTATAAAAACCCTACAACACCATGAACCCTTTAACCTAAATTATTAAGACAAGGGAACCGAATAGGACCAATTTTATTTAATGGCCAATATCTAAAAATAGCCTTTCCTATTACTTTTTCATAAGGAAGAAATCCCCATATATGTGAATCCATACTGTTATTTCTGTTATCTCCCATTACCCATAATGATTTCTCAGGAACAACATATGGACCTGTTGAATAGTTAATATTCTTATCAGAAATGTAATTATCTTGAGCAATATCATTTAAATATAAATTACCTTCTTTTACTTCTACTTTATCCCCAGGGACCCCAATTACCCTTTTGATTAAAGCAATATCTGATTCATACCCAGCTTCAATTAATTGTTCTGGAACATTAAAAACAATTATTTTATTTTTTAATTTAGATAAGTTTGAATTATAAGTAATTTTTGGAGTTAATTTTTCAACCAATATTTTATCTTGGATTTGAAGGGTCGGGATCATAGATCCTGAGGGAATCCATCTTGGTTCTAATACTTGCCATCGTATAATTAAAGCAATTATTATCCAAATAAAAAGATTTTTAAAATCATTTAGTATTGAACTTTTTTTTTCTGCTGGATTTTGCATTGTTTAATTTTTTATTTTTAAAAAGGAATTTCTAAAGTATTTATATAAATTATGACATCATCTATAGAATGCCAAAATTTTTTTAGAAGTTTACAAATTTTAGATCTTTTTATAAAAATAGGGGTTAAAAATTTAATTTTATGTCCAGGCAGTAGGTCAGCTCCTTTAGCAATAGCCGCAGGAGAGTTAAATAAACGTAGGATCTTAAATGTATTTAATTCCATAGACGAGAGATCTGCTGGCTTTCATTCACTTGGAATTTCTACTGCATCTGGAGATGTTTCATTAGTTGTTACAACATCTGGAACTGCAGTTGG
>QCSC01000060.1 GCA_003211655.1 Prochlorococcus sp. AG-469-F22
CTAAAGCATCCTATATCTCCAATACTTCCTACTTTAGAATTTCCCCACATAGTACAAGTTGCCTGCGCGCAATCCTCAATTATTTTTAGATTATATTTTTCAGCTAATGCTTTTATTGACTTCATATTTACAGCATTACCAAATAAATGTACTGGCATAATAGCTTTAGTATTAGAGTTGATTTCTTCTTCAATTAAATCAATATTAATTAAATAATCATTTGGATTAATATCAACCAAAACTGGATTAGCGCCTACTGCACTTATAGCTTCAGCAGTTGCGAAAAAGCTGAAGGAAGAAGTAATTACTTCATCTCCTTTCCCAATATCTAAAGCACGTAAAGCGAGTATTAATGCATCAGTCCCACTATTACAACCAACAGCATGATTTACCCCAACAAGAGATGCAAAATTCTCTTCAAATTCAGCAATCTCTTGACCACCGATATATTGTCCACCTTTAAGAACTTTTATAACCGCCTCCTCAATATCAGAGCCGATTTCCTGAAACTGTCGTTCTAATGTAAACGGAGGTATTTGCATATTTATTATATTAGCTTTAAAGGTTTTTCTCTGGGATAAATATTATATTTAATTCATTTAAACCAATCAGGCTCTTTACCTGGAGTCCATTTTATATTGCATCCAAGCGATGGTTGTTGAGGATGGGGATATTTACTATTTTTATTTAAGCCTTTAAGAGCGGCATGTAAATCTTCACCAGTGATAGAAATATCATTACTTGGTCTACTACTATCAAGTTGGCCATGATAAAAAAGGGTAAATTTTCTATTTCCAGAATTTGAGAAAAGATAAAAATCAGGCGTACATGCAGCCTTTAACTCTTTGGCAAAAACTTGACTTTCATCATAAAGATAAGGAAAACTCCAACCTTGTAATTGAGCTTGATTTCTTAAACAATCTGGAGAATCTGAAGGATGAGTAACAATATCATTACTTGAAACTGCGATAGTTTGAACTTTATCTTCTATATCACTACTTAAAATCGAAATGTAATTTTCTATATATTTCACAAAAGGGCAATGGGCACAAATAAACATTAAAAGTAAATGCCTATCATCTAGTTTGGTTAAATTATAGTTTTCTTGATTAGATGAATTGGTATTAATCATTTCGAAAGAAGGTAATTGAGTCCCTAATTTCAAAAACATTGAATTTGTTTTAACCATACTTAAAAAATATTCCCTATAGTTGAAATTTATTGTATATTTTGCAGTAATTCGCAAAGAAGTGTACTTTTTGTAGGACAATTATATAAATAAGAAATAAAATGCTTCTAAATTTAACTGGCAAAAAAATTCTAGTTACTGGAATTGCCAACAATCGTTCAATAGCATGGGGAATAGCTCAGCAACTTTCAAAAGCTGGGGCTGAACTAGGAATTACTTATTTACCTGATGAAAAAGGAAGATTTGAATCAAAAGTAAGAGAATTAACCAAAGATTTAGAGCCATCATTATTCCTCCCACTTGATGTTCAAAATCCTTCTCAAATTGAAGAAATTTTTGAAAATATTAAAAACAATTGGGGACAAATTGATGGGTTAGTTCATTGTCTTGCATTCGCAGGTCGTGACGAATTAATTGGAGACTATAGTGCAACTTCATCCGAAGGCTTTGATAGAGCTTTGAATATTAGTGCTTATTCTTTAGCACCTCTATGTAAGGCAGCAAAACCACTTTTCAGCGCTGGCGCTGGGGTAGTTTCTTTAACTTATTTAGGATCTGAGAGAGCTATACCTAACTATAATGTAATGGGCGTAGCAAAGGCAGCTTTGGAGGCTTCAGTAAGATACCTTTCTGCAGAACTAGGCCCTGAAAAGCAAGTAAGAGTAAATGCAATAAGTGCTGGTCCAATTAGAACACTTGCGAGTTCTGCAATAGGTGGCATTTTGGATATGATCCATAATGTTGAAGAAAAAGCTCCGCTACGAAGAACAGTTACTCAAACAGAAGTAGGAAATACAGCTGCTTTTCTTTTAAGTGATCTTTCAAGTGGCATATCAGGCCAAACTATTTATGTTGATGCAGGTTATTGCATTAATGGAATGTAAATTACAATTTAAACAAATAAAATGTCATCCTCAAGACAAGCTGAAATTAAGAGAAAAACAAATGAAACAGATATTAGTATTTTTCTTAATATAGATGGCAATGGAATTTCTGAAATTGATACTGGCATACCTTTTTTAGATCATATGTTGCATCAAATATCTAGTCATGGATTATTTGATTTAAAAATAAGAGCTATTGGAGATACACATATTGATGACCATCATACAAATGAGGATGTTGGCATTGCTCTTGGGAAAGCTTTTACTAAAGCCCTAGGAGAAAGAAAAGGGATAAACAGATTTGGGCATTTTTTTGCTCCTTTAGATGAGGCTTTAGTTCAAGTAACATTAGATTGTTCAGGGAGGCCTCATTTGTCTTATGATCTCAAATTAAAAGCACCAAGAATAGGGAATTATGATACCGAATTAGTAAGAGAATTTTTTATAGCTTTTGTAAATAATAGTGGAATCACTCTTCATATCAATCAAATACAAGGTACAAATTCTCATCACATAGTTGAGGCATGTTTTAAAGCCTTTTCAAGAGCAATGCGAATGGCTTCTGAAATAGATATCAGAAGATCTGGAACTATTCCAAGTAGTAAAGGAATGTTATAAAGTGATTAGATAATTAAATTCAGTACTTTTCTGAATTAGCCACAATTTCATATATTTTTGGCGAAAATAAAAAAAGTTAATATTTTAAAGTGACTTATATTCAAGAAAAACAAATTAATGATAAACTAGCTTTTAATAAAGAAGACTGGGCTAGTGCATACAAAAATGTTGAAAAAGAATTAACAAATGAACCATTACATACAAGTAAAGGGGGGGATATTGAGGAATTAAATGGAACTCTATTCAGAAATGGGCCAGGGATATTAGAAAGAGGAGGCCAATGGGTTCATCATCCCTTTGATGGAGATGGAATGATTACAGCAATTAAATTCGAGAATGGAAAACCATCATTAACAAATAAATTTGTCCAAACAAAAGGTTTTTTAGAAGAAAAGAAGATTAACAAATTTATATATAGAGGAGTTTTTGGCACTCAAAAAAGTGGAGGAATTTTAAATAATGCTTTAGATTTAAAATTGAAAAATATTGCTAATACACACGTTATAAAATTAGGCAATGAAGTGCTTGCACTATGGGAAGCAGCAGGTCCACATGCCTTAGATCCTAACAATCTTGATACTATTGGATTAACAACTTTAGGTGGAGTTTTAAAGAGCAACGACGCATTTAGTGCTCATCCAAAAGCTGATTTCAATTCAAATATTTCATCTGAACTTTTGGTAACTTTTGGAGTACAAACTGGTCCAAAAAGTACTATTAGATTAATGGAATTTTCAAATGCTGGTGAAAATGCTGGTGAACTGATAATAGACAGGAAAGATACATTTAATGGATTTGCTTTCCTTCATGATTTTGCAATTACAACCAATTGGGCGATATTTTTACAAAACGCTATAGACTTTAATCCTTTACCATTTGTAATGGGCCAAAAAGGAGCCGCTCAATGTTTGAAATCAAATCCTAATAAAAAAGCTAAATTTTTTATAATCCCAAGAGAAAGTGGTTTATTTAAGGGGCAACCACCAATAATAATAGATGCACCAGATGGATTTGTATTTCATCATGTTAATGCATATGAAAAAGATTCAAACATAATTTTAGATAGTATTTTTTATGATGATTTTCCTTCTGTTGGGCCCGATGAAAATTTTAGGGATATTGACTTTGATAAGTATCCAGAGGGTAATTTAAAAAGATCTATTATCGACTTAAAGTTGAAAACTTCTAAGCTTGAAACTCTAAGTTCACAATGTTGCGAATTCGCTACTGTTAACCCTAAACTTTTAGGATTAAAAGCATCTTACTCATGGATGGCTTGTACAGATAAGAAAATAGGAAATGCTCCTTTACAAGCCATTAAAAAAATAAATTTGATTACCAAAGAGGAAACTTCTTGGTCAGCTGCACC
>QCSC01000061.1 GCA_003211655.1 Prochlorococcus sp. AG-469-F22
AATGAACCATTTTCTTTAAGGAAGTTTCAAAACTTCTTAGATAATCAAATCTCACAAAATGTATTTAGAGCTAAAGGCATTTTATGGTTTATGGAAAGCGAAAGAAAACATATTTTTCATTTATCTGGTAAACGTTTTTCTCTTGATGACTGTGAATGGGAAAATGAAAAATCAAATAAAATTGTTCTAATAGGAAAAGATTTAGATCATCAAACTATTAAGAATCAGCTTGATTGTTGTAGATTTAGTTACAGAGAAGAAGCATAATAAAGTACTACATTATTATAAGAAGAATTTTTATTAAACAAACAAAGAATTTAATATCAGATTTAAAGCCTTTAAATATTGCTTCTTTAATAGTTGCATTTACACTTATAATACCTATTTTTAATTTCTTAATTGAAGGAATAGATTTTATTTTAGGTGGTAATTTTTCTTTAGGTAATTCTGGAAGAAAAGAAATACTTGGCACATTAAAACTTTTAATACTTACTAGTTTTTTAGGAGGTGGTTTAGGGACCTTAAATGGCTGGTTACTATCAAATTGCGAATTTAGATTAAGGAAAACTCTTCGTATTTTTCAACTAATTCCACTAGCAACTCCTGCATATTTGTTAACTGCAGTATTACAGGATTTAGGAAGTATTTTAGGTTACCAAATAACTGGTTTATGGTGGGGAGTTCTTATACTCTCAATTACTACTTACCCTTATGTTTTCTTACTTGCTAACGAAAGTTTTAATAAATTTGGAGTTAATCAAATTAATGCTAGTAGAGGATTAGGGGTTGGACCATGGGGGAGCTTTTTTAAAATTGCTCTTCCAATGGCTTTCCCAGCATTAATAACTGGAATCAGCCTTATGTGTATGGAAGTTATGAATGATTTAGGCACAGTTGAGTTATTAAATATTCCAAGTATTTCTAAAGGTATTACTGAAAATTGGATCATTGAAGGTAATCCTAAGAGCGCTATTGGATTATCATTAGTTGCTTTAATAATAGTTTTTACTTTAATTTTGTTTGAAAAACTTTCAAGAAGGAAGACAAAGCGTTGGAGTGAAAATCCTGCCTCATTAAGTTCTCTGGGATTTGAGTTAAAAGGAAATAGGTCTTACATAGCATACTTATTTACTTCATTACCACCATTATTTGCTATTGGAATTCCATTTTCTTGGTTTCTATTAAATATTGATCAGTTAAAAAAAGGATTCACAACAGAATTAATATCTCTTATTTTTAGAACTATTAGCCTTGGAGTAATTGCTGCATTAGTAGCTTTAATTTTCTCTTTAATATTAACGCTATCTAATCGTCAGAATAAGAATTTACTTATGAGATTAATAACATTCCCAGCAGGTATTGGATATGCAATCCCAGGAACTGTATTAGCTATATCATTAATAAGTATTTCCAATTCAAAGTTCTATTTTATTGCTATATTCCTTCTGATCTGGGGTTACGTAGTTCGATTTTTAACTATTTCAAAAGGTTCTCTTGATTCTGGATTTGAAAGAATATCTCCAACCCTTGATGAGGCTGCAAAGGGACTAGGCTCTAATTGGTTTGGTGTTATCAAGAAGATACATATTCCACTATTAAAAGGTCCAATCTTTGTTGGATCACTTTTAGTATTTGTAGACACCATTAAGGAGTTACCAATTACATTTATTCTTAGACCTTTCGACTTTGATACTTTATCTGTAAGGATATATCAATATGCTGGAGATGAGCGAATGGCAGAAGCCTTATTACCTGCATTCTTTATAACAGTCTTGGGTCTAATTGCATCAAGTACGTTAATTCCAAGCTTAGAAAAAAAGAACTAAATTTTCTTTAAAAATTTTCTTAATAAGAATGGAAGACCTAAAAATAAATCTGCCGAGGTAGATATCAATCTAAAATAAATCAAACTTGGAAGAATTATATTATGTGGAATATTTTTCCCACAAAAAAAGAGAAAACAAGCCTCAAATACCCCTAATCCTCCTGGTGCTGTAGGTACTATTAATCCAATAGCCCAGGACAAACAAAAAATTACCAATAAATAAAAAATACTATATTGATTATCTAAATTAACTATATAAAAGCAAATAATAAATCCAATAAATTTTGATAATACAAAAAGAATCTCAATCAAAAAAGCTCTCGCAGGGAAGAAAGAAATTATTTTTATTCTTTCCTCAAATCGATACTTTTCATTGTTAATTTTTAAAGATTTAATAGTTTTACCTTTTAAGGTTTCTAACCTTTCCAAAATATGGAAAATTAATTTTCTATTCAGAAATATCAAGGGAATGAGTAATAAAAAATAAAATGGGGAAAAAATTATACCAACTGAAGCCAATAAGAAAGACGCACACAACATAAAATAAGGCTCAATTAGTGTCGAATAAAAAGCTAATTGAGGATTACTAATATCTTTTAGAAAGTTATATCTTTCAAAAAAATGCCAAATACCTCCTGGCACATATTTAAGAATATTAGTCAGAACATAAAAGGAAATTAAACTTTTTTTAATCTTAGTTTTACCAAACCAAGCAACTATATTTTTCCAAGCTAGTGCATTAAAGTAAATACTAAATATACAGAATAAAAATGATAAAAATATATAATTTCCATTTCTAGCAAAATCAATATTTAATGAAATTTGATCAAAATTTTTAAAAAAATAAAAAGAGAAATAAGATATACTTAAAAGAAAAAAAAGTTTCTTTAGGATTATAAAGTTAATATTCTTTAAAAGATTTATAAAATAAATTTTTTGCATATTAAATCTTATTTCCAATCTTCAAAAGCTTTAAATTCCTTGCATGATTCTCTAATGATATTTCTTACTTCTTCAGCTGTTTTATTATTCTCAATTTGCAATCTTAAAATTTCATCATTCTCTGGTTTCATATAAATAGTTCCGTTAGGTTTCATTGATTGTTTAAATTTAATTTTTCCAAAAGTTGTTAGACACTCCCCCTTTCTTCTCAGTAAAACCCACCTCGCTTGTTTCCTTTCTCTCAACCCTATAGTAGTAGAAAATTCAAACCATAATTTCCTAAAATACTCCTGCTTTTTAATAGGTAAGATAACTTGGATAGAGAAACCTATTCGGTTTTTTTTCATATTAATTGTCTGAGAAGAAACATCATAAGCTCCTTCTTTTCTAAATTGTTCAATTAAATTAGCTAGTTCTTCAGACGTTTGATCATCAATCCATGCCTCTTGAACACAAATTTCCTCGTATCTTGGACTAATTTTTTGATCTATCAAATTCTCATCACTAGAATTAATTTTTAAAACCCTGACCAAATTTGGGCATGGAAGATTTAAATTCCCAAGACCTACTCCATAGGAATCAATCGAATATTTATAAGGGATTTGGAAAGATTCAACTAAATTACAAAGTAAAGCTATTCCCGTTGGAGTGGATAATTCGCCCTCTACAGAATCAATACTTGAGATCACCTTAATATTTTTTTTTCTTAATAACTCTATTACAGCAGGAGATGGTATTGATAGTTTGCCATGATCAGCCTGAATAAAACCTCTTCCTAAAGTAGGTTCATTACAAAAAACCTTCTTTGGCTTTAAATATTCAATTGAAGTACAGACTCCAATAATATCTACTAAGGAATCGATTGCACCGATCTCATGAAAATGAACTTCTTCTGGGTTAATACCATGAACTCTTCCTTCTGCTATAGCTAAAGACTCGAAAACTTCATAAATTCTTTTTTTTAATTGTTCTTCTAATTGAGCCTTCAGAATTAAATTTTTAATACTTTTCCAATCTCTTTTAGTACTTTGATCAACTTTCTCAACATCAACCTTTATTCCTCGAATTGAACAATTTTGAGATTCTCTAAAGTTTAAATAATATAAATTTTCTAATCCAAAACATGCGAGTTTTTTCTCAATTTCATCTTTTGGTACCCCTAAATCATAAAAAGCGCCTAATAACATATCCCCAGAGACCCCAGGAGAACACTCAATTAAAATTTCTTCC
>QCSC01000062.1 GCA_003211655.1 Prochlorococcus sp. AG-469-F22
CGATCGATTACCAATAACTTCATTTAAATTATTTTTGAAAAAATTTACTTTGTAAATCACTGGTGCTTGAGACTCATCTTCTAAATCTTGAGAAGTAACAAGCCAATTACCCTCAAACCAATTAGGATAAATTAAATCTCTTGAAGTATTTGAAAATTTAAAATTTGGTAAGTATAGTTCTGGCCATAAATTTTCTCTTTCATCTAAAAATTCTCTTACATTATGATCATTGAAAGCAAATGCATTATCTAAAGAAATTATTTGAATAATTAGAAAAATAATTAATCCTAAAAAATTTTTAATCATGTCTAATCCATTAATAAGATCTGAAGACCATTTTGTATTATTAGAGCCAGATTCAAAAGAGAAAATAGTAACTAAAAAAGAAGCAATATTATGGTTAAAAAATTGGCTTCATAAGGTTGATTCATCAACTATATATCAAAAAAAAGATTATTCCAATGAGGAATTTCTCGAAGAATTATTAGAAAGTACTTATGAATTAGAAATAAAATTTGGATTCGTTATTAAATGGTTTGCTGTTCGAGTGGAACCGGATTAATTTATAATTTTTTTGTAAATTCCATAAACTATTCGTTTTGCAACTTCTTCAACATCTTCGTTATTAACCTCAACTCTTAAGTCAGCCTGAGAATATAAATTTTTTCTAGATTGAAAAATTTGGTTATATAAATCACTTAAATCTTTTCCCTTTAATAGAGGTCTATTTTCAATATCTTTTTTCAACCTCTCAAGAGCAATCTCTTGCTTTGTGTCAATCCAAATAATAATTCCTTGCCTTAAAACACCCCAGTTTTCTGGTTTAGAAATAATTCCTCCACCAGTAGAAACGATTAAAGAAGGGATTTTAATTGTTTCTTTTAAGCAATTTGTTTCTAATTCTCGGAATGCTTTTTCTCCATCTTCCTGGAAAATTTCATTAATTGTTTTTTTTGCTATATTCTCTATTAATTTATCCAGATCAATATACTTATACCTCAATAACTCGGCTAATACTGGACCAGTTTTAGATTTACCACTAGCCATCATACCTATCAAATATATACTTCTTCCTTTAATTATTTTGTTTGTTTTCTCAATAATAGATTTTTCCATACAGACAAAAGAGTATATAAAACCTTAAGATAGTATTATTACAGACATTTATGACTTTTACACATACCAAACCATTACATGGCCAGGGACGTGAATGCGTCATAACTAGACGTGCCTGTTTTAGTTCCAGTCATCGTTATTGGCTTCCTGAAAAAAGCTCAGAAGATAATTTCTCTCTTTTTGGGAAATGTAGTATAGCTCCAGGACATGGACATAATTACGAACTTATCGTATCAATGGGGGGCAAACTTGACTCGGATGGAATGGTCCTTAATCTTTCTGATGTAAAACATTCTATTAAGAGTAAGGTCACTGGACAATTAGATTTTCGTTTTTTAAATGACGTATGGCCTGAATTTAATATTCATAGTCAAGAAGGCATTCTTCCAACGACTGAGGCTCTAGTTAAAGTTATCTGGAATCGTTTAAAAGATGAACTACCTCTTACAAGTTTAAGACTTTATGAAAGCCCAACTTTATGGGTAGATTATTATGGAAAAAACATGGAAGCTTTATTAACAATTCAAAGTCATTTTAATGCTGCTCACCGATTAGCAAAAGATGAGATTTCTCTTGATGAAAACAAGAAGATTTATGGGAAATGTGCCAGAGTAAATGGACATGGACATAATTATTTTCTCGATGTAACTGTCCGAGGAAAAATTGATCCAAGAACTGGGATGATATGTGATTTATCTTCATTACAAGCAATTATTGATGATCTTATAGTTGAACCGTTTGATCATACTTTCTTAAACAAAGATATCGAATATTTTAAAACTTGCGTCCCAACATGTGAAAATATTGCACTACACATTGCTGATATTCTCTCATCTCCGATTAAAAAAATTGGAGCAAATCTGCACAAGATAAAACTTCAAGAGAGCCCAAATAATGCTGCGGAAATTTATGTTGAACAAAGCGTACCAAATTCTTTGCAAAGAAATCTTACTAACTCTTTAGTTGCTCAAGCTTGAATACTCCAAGCATAGCGATCATTATCGCTTCTAGTTTAGATGGAAGGATTGCCTTCCCCAGTGGAGGTGAATCTCATCTTGGAAGTAAGGAAGATAGGAGAATGTTAGATGAAAACTTATCAATAGTTGACGCTACCATTTTTGGATTAGGAACTCTAAAAACTCATCAAAGTACATATTTAGTAAAAAATCATTGTAAAAATGGCGAAATAAAAATTTCAAAAAATCAGCCTATTTCTATAGTGGCCTCCAATAGCAAAAAATTTAAAAAAGATTGGAATTATTTCAATCAACCAATTAAAAGATGGTTAATCAGCTCTAATAAAAAAGATGCAATAGAGACTAAAGATTTTGATAAAGAAATTTTCTACAAAAATTCCTGGAGTAAAACCTTGTTAAGTATTAAAAAAGCTGGAATCAATCGTCTAGCACTTCTTGGTGGGGCAAATCTTATAAATTCTTTTATAAAAGAAGATTTAATTGATGAAATCAAAATTACAATAGCCCCAAGAATTATTGGAGGGAAATTTACATGGATACCTGCTGAACAAACAAATAAAATTTTTAATTTAAAGCAATTTTGGAATATAAAATCGATTCAAGAATTAGATAGAAATGAAATATATATTCATTACATAAGAAAAACTAAAGATAATTAAAGTAAAAAAAATATGAATCCTATTGAGCACAAAATTGAAATTAAACTATCAATTCAAGAAATAAATAAAGAAATATGGAATGAATTAAGAAAAGAAATCAACAATCCATTTTACGAATGGGAATGGCTCTATAACCTTGAATTATCGAAAAGTGTCTCAAGACAAACTGGATGGCAACCTTTATATTTTATTGCTTATGAAAATGAAGAAATATGCGGAATAGCTCCACTTTTTCTTAAAAATCATAGTTATGGAGAATTTATTTTTGATCAATCCTTTGCAAAATTAGCTCAAGATTTAAATTTAAATTATTATCCTAAGCTCATTGGGATGAGCCCTTACAGCCCTATTAATGGATACGAATTTTTATATAAAGAAAATAAAAATAAAATTGAGATTACAAATTCATTAATAAAAAATATTGATGACTTTGCTTTGAAAAATAATATCTTAAGTTGCAATTTCTTATATGTAAATGAAGATTGGGGAAAACATCTACAATCCTTAGGATATCAGGAATGGATAAATACAAGTAGTGAATGGAAGAATAATGGGGAAAAGACATTTGATGATTTTTTATCCAGATTCAACTCTAATCAAAGAAAAAACATTAAAAAAGAAAGAAAATCAATTTCAAAACAAAACCTCGAGATCAAAATTCATACAGAGGAGAATATAAATCTAGAAATGGTTCAAAAAATGCATAATTTCTACGAGCAGCATTGTTTGAGATGGGGAGTATGGGGTAGCAAATATCTTACCTCTGAATTTTTTGAAAACATTCTTGAAAATAAAAGAAATCTATTGTTTTTTAGTGCATCAAGAAATGATTCTGAAAGTACGATTGCAATGTCAATGTGTATAAAAAATGAAAAATATATATGGGGTAGATATTGGGGTAGTCAAGAAGAAGTACTTAACTTACATTTTGAATTATGCTATTACCAGCCTATTGAGTGGGCAATAAAAAATAACATTGAAAGTTTTGATCCTG
>QCSC01000063.1 GCA_003211655.1 Prochlorococcus sp. AG-469-F22
TGATGCAATCTTTTTTACATTCTGATAATTCAGTCCATGCCCTGCATTAACGACTAATCCAAGATCAACGGCATAATACGAAGATTCAATAATTTTTTGAAGCTCTACGTATTGATCTTGTCCTTTTAAATCAGCATATTTGCCGGTATGTAATTCTATAAAATCAAAACCTATTTCTCCTGAAGAATTAATCTGATCATTTGCAGGATCTATAAATGCGCTTACTTCAATATTGGAACTTTTTAAACTATTAACGTATTCTTTAAGGTATTTCTCATTATTTTTGACGTCTAACCCCCCCTCGGTAGTGATTTCGTTTCTTTTCTCTGGTACAAGTGTTACGTAATCTGGAAGTAGCTTTTTAGAAATTGTCAACATTTCTTCAGTCGCTGCCATCTCTAGGTTGAGTTTCGTTTTAATAGTATCTTTCAAAAGATATATATCTCGATCTTGTATATGCCTTCTATCTTCTCTTAAGTGAACTGTTATAGAATCAGCTCCGCCTAATTCTGCTAAAAAAGCAAATTGAACAGGATCTGGTTCTACAGTCAGTCTAGCCTGCCTGACATTTGCAATATGATCTATATTTACTCCTAATGTTGCCATAAATTGATAACTCTTTGATTTAGACAATTTACTAACCGCCTAATTCTAGCTAATAAAAAATTACAATCCTATAATTTATTAATATAAAGTAAATTGAATTTGAAAAATAAGAATATTAATATTTGCCATGAAATCAACCCTATTTTAGGCCTTATTGCAATGTTTATAACCCAAGATATCGTTATGAAAATATTTTTTAAAAAAAAGGAAATAATTAATAATAAGTTTCTAATCCCCCATAACAGTTCCGTTATTTTAGCCCCAACCCATAGATCGAGGTGGGATGGATTAATTCTTACTATGGCGATGGGTAGGAGAGTAACCAAAAAGGATTGTAGATTTATGGTCACAAAATCTGAGATGAATGGTATTCAGGGTTGGTTTTTAAAAAGACTTGGTTGTTTTTCAATAAATCAATTATCTCCTTCTCTTGCTGTCTTGCGATATGTTGTTGATCTAATCGTCAAAAAAAGCCAGTTAGTTGTTTTTCCAGAAGGAAAAATTAATAAATATGGAAAAAAAATTGTCCTAAAAGAAGGACTCTTTAGATTAGCCCGATTAGCTAAAAAAAAAGCAGCCTTTATAACTATAATTCCTATCGGTATAGCTTACAGTGAGGTAACTCCAAAGTTTAGAAGTGATGTTTCTCTATGCTTTGGGGAGCCTCTAATAATTAGTGAAAATGTAAACTTTTCTATAAATGAATTTAATGAAATATTGCAAGAAAAAATGTCAGCTGCTGAAAACGAAGCATTAAAAATAGTCGGTCGATGAATCCATTATCAGTTATTATTGAAACTAACAAATACGACAAAATGAAAGTCTTAAAGTTAATTCCGATTATTTTCATATCTTTAGGAATATTTTCTCCTGCTAATACTGTTTATGCAGGTAGTGATAATCCAAATAATTATAAAGTCCTTTCAAGTATTAATAAAAAGCTTTCAATTACAAACGTACAAGCCTTCTTAAGAGAAGGCGATAATCTAATAAATTCTGGCGAATTTGATAAAGCTAAAGATTCTTTTGACAAAGCAAGAAATTTAGCAAAACAACTAGCAGGATTTTACGGCGATTTAAATGGTTCGTTTAAAGGGTTAGATGCCAGGATTCCAAATGAGATGGCAGAAAAAGGTAAGGAGTTATTACAAATTTGGGCAGAATCAAATGGAAGATTAGCTGCGGTATATAAAAGTAAAAATCAACCCGAAGTCGCTGTACCTTTACTTGTAGAAATAATCAGGTTAATGTCGCCTACTAGCTCAGAAGGTAAAGAGGCTTATAAAGATTTGGTTCAACTTGGTTTTGTTGAAACACCCTACAGAGGATTATAGGAATCAATAATGGCTACTAAAAGTGAAGTAATTAACTTAATAAAGCAAAAAATAGTTGATTCTGAAGTTTATGTTGAGAATCTAAAAGGAGATGATCATTTGCAAGTAACTGTAATTTCATCTGAATTTAATGGATTATCATTAGTTAAGCAACATCAGCTAGTGTATTCTGCACTAAAAGAAGAATTAGCTTCAGAGGCTATCCATGCGTTAGCACTAAAAACAGAAACTCCTAATTAAATTATGGAAAACCCTACTAAAAATAAAATTCAAAACCTTATCGACTCTAATCCAGTTATGGTTTTTATGAAAGGAACTAAATTAATGCCTCAATGTGGTTTTTCTAATAATGTAGTCCAAATTCTTAATTCACTTGGAGTGGCATTTAATACATTTGATGTTTTAAGTGATTTTGAAATAAGAGAAGGTATTAAAGAGTTTTCGGAATGGCCAACAATACCTCAAGTTTATTTAAAAGGAGAATTCTTAGGTGGTTCAGATATTCTTATCGAGATGTACAACTCAGGTACATTAAAAGAAAAGATCGAGATTGCATTAGCTTCTTAAAATATTTACTAAGTATAAATACTGAATTTAGTTAATAAAAATTAATATTTTAAATCTTTTTTTTATCAAAAAAACCTTTATTTTCATCGCCATCTGGATTTATAAAACTAGACGGATCTAATATCCATCTTTCAATTAATCTTTCTAATTTCTCTTGATCTTTTAGCTCTAAACTATTGCAATTCCTTAAGGCTTGGAGATAACCATCACTATATAATTTCAAGTCTAAGGGAGTATGAAATCTAGTCACTAGGTCTTGGCAACTATCGCAGATTGATTGAAAATGGCGAATTGCTACTGGATTTTCAAATGATGTCATAATTTGATAGATTCTGATTTTTATTTAGCATTTGTTATACCTTATTAAGGATGATTAAAAATTGCCTGGCCAAACAGTAATTAAGAATGCAATCAACTGAGCAAATATTAGCTTCAGCTCCTGGCAGCTCCCAATTGCCTTCGACCTCTCAAACACCTTCGAGAGTTCTTGTTGTTGAACCTCACCCCACACTAAGAACAGTCTTAGTACAAAGACTTCGTCAAGACGGTCATTTAGCAGCCGCAGTAGGATCAGCTGTTGAAGCTGTTGACTTATGCAGAGAGCAGTCTCCTGACTTGCTTGTCAGTGCTGAGATATTAGAGCAAAATACTGCAATGAGGTTAGCTCAACAATTGGGTTGCTCAGTTATAGTTCTAACAGCGAGATCTGGGGTAGAACCATTAGTCAGCTTATTAGATGAGGGGGCTGATGATGTTCTAAGAAAACCTTTTGGATTAGAGGAGTTAGCCGCAAGATGCAGAACTCTACTAAAGAGGGGTCGTATAGGTTTACAGGAGAAAGTTGCAGTAGGTCCTTTAGAAGTTCATTTACTTTTAAGGCAAGTAACTCTAAGCGAGAAGCCTGTAGAATTAAGCCCTAGAGAGTTTGCGTTGCTTTGTGCTTTACTTATGCCTCCTGGTATGGTTCGAAGTCGCCAAGAGCTTCTAAGATTGGCATGGCCGCCATTTAGCGGAGGACCAAGATCTGTAGATACTCAAGTTCTGACATTGCGTAGAAAACTAGAGCAAGCAGGATTAGGAGAAGGAGGAGGCATTACCACAGTTCGACAGCAAGGATATAGATTTAGTATTGATAATATTTAAATTGTAAAAGCTATTATTTCACCTATAAC
>QCSC01000064.1 GCA_003211655.1 Prochlorococcus sp. AG-469-F22
TTTATCAATAGATCAAGTTCAAAAGAATATCAAAAAAGCATTAGAAGATGGACTGAGAAAAATACTTTCAAAAATAGGAATTTCTCTCCTCTCTAGCTATCATGGAGCTCAAATTTTTGAGGCAGTAGGACTTGGTTCTGATTTAATTAAAACTGCTTTCGATGGGACAACTAGTCGAATTGCAGGAATCACATTAAAAGAGCTTTCAAATGAGTCATTTTCAATACATACCAAAGCTTATCCAGAAATCGATCTAAAGAAACTTGAATTCTTAGGATTCGTTCAATTCAGAAATTATGGAGAGTACCACTCCAATAACCCCTCCATGTCAAAAGTACTTCATACAGCTTTGAAAGAGGGCCCAGGTTATAATCATTTCAATACGTACCAAGAACTAGTTCGTAACAGACCAATAACTTCTTTAAGAGATTTACTAACAATAAATTCTAAGAGAAATAGTATTCCTATAGATCAAGTTGAAAGTGTTGAATCTATATGTAAAAGATTTTGTACAGGAGGTATGAGTTTAGGAGCATTATCCAGAGAAGCTCATGAGGTATTAGCAGTTGCAATGAATAGAATAGGAGGGAAAA
Source organism: Prochlorococcus sp. AG-469-F22 (assembly GCA_003211655.1). Taxonomy (GTDB): domain Bacteria; phylum Cyanobacteriota; class Cyanobacteriia; order PCC-6307; family Cyanobiaceae; genus Prochlorococcus_A. The sequence goes on from QCSC01000064.1 coordinate 594, forward strand.
GTAATAGTGGAGAAGGAGGTGAGGACCCTGCTCGTTTTAACGTATTAAATGATATTGATAAAAATACTCAATCTGCGACATTACCATTCATCAAAGGTCTTGAAAACGGAGATACAGCATGCTCTGCTATTAAACAAATAGCTTCTGGGAGATTCGGAGTCACTCCTGAATATCTGAGAAGTGGTAAACAATTAGAAATTAAAATGGCTCAGGGAGCAAAACCTGGAGAAGGAGGACAGCTTCCTGGGCCAAAAGTTGATTCTTATATTGCAAAGCTTAGAAATAGTAAACCAGGTGTAGCTCTCATCTCTCCACCGCCTCATCATGATATTTATTCAATTGAAGATTTAGCTCAACTTATTCATGATCTTCATCAAATACATCCTAAAGCAAAAGTAAGTGTAAAATTAGTTTCTGAGATTGGAATCGGAACTATCGCAGCTGGAGTAAGTAAAGCAAATGCCGATGTAATACAAATTTCTGGACATGATGGGGGTACAGGGGCCTCCCCTTTAAGTTCTATCAAACATGCTGGATTACCCTGGGAATTAGGCGTGGCAGAAGTTCATAAATCACTTTTAGAAAATAATTTAAGAGATAGAGTACTTTTAAGAACGGATGGTGGCCTTAAAACAGGGTGGGATGTAGTTATTGCAGCTCTTTTAGGTGCTGAAGAATATGGATTTGGATCAGTAGCAATGATAGCCGAAGGGTGCATAATGGCTCGTGTTTGCCACAAAAATACCTGTCCTGTAGGGGTTGCTACTCAAAAAGAGGAATTAAGAAAAAGATTCAAAGGTCTCCCAGATAATGTCGTGAACTTTTTTTTATATATTGCTGAGGAGATAAGACAAATAATGGGTAGTATTGGGGTCTCTAAAATGGAGGAATTAATTGGCAATAAAGAATTTCTTACTACAAGAGATATAAGTCTTCCTAAAACTGAAAATATAGACCTTACTTCTCTAGTTAATAATAATTCAATATTTAAAGATAGGTCTTGGATACATCATTCAAATAATGCTCATGATAATGGAGCTGTATTGGAAGATGAATTGTTAATGGATTCTCTTTTTATCGATACAATCAATAATCATAAAAAATTCACAAAAGATATTAAAATCAAAAATACTGATAGAAGTGTTTGTGCAAAAATTTCGGGAGAAATCGCTGAGCTTTTTGGAAATAATGGTTTCAAAGGTGGACTAAATCTTAATTTTCACGGGCACGCGGGACAGAGCTTTGGGGCGTTTCTTTTAAAAGGAATGAATATCCAATTAATTGGTGAAGCAAACGATTATGTTTGCAAAGGAATGAATGGAGGAGTACTTACTATTATTCCACCAATAGTAGATGAAAAATCTTCAGAGCAAGTAATCTTGGGTAATACCTGTCTTTATGGAGCAACAGGTGGTAAATTATACGCTCTAGGTAAATCCGGAGAAAGATTTGCTGTTAGAAATAGTGGTGCAACTGCAGTTACAGAGGGTTCAGGCGACCATTGCTGTGAATATATGACTGGTGGCAAAGTAGTAATTTTAGGATCAACAGGGAGAAATATTGGAGCCGGGATGACAGGTGGAATAGCTTATATACTTGACGAAAATAATGATTTAGAAACTAAAGTTAATAAGGAAATAGTTAGCATTTATAAAATTACTAACCTTAAGCAGGAAGAAATTTTGTTAGAAATTTTACATGAATATCATGAAAAAACAAAAAGTTTAAAAGCATCAAAAATTATTAAAGATTGGTCTAATAGCAAAAAAATTTTTAAAATAATTGTGCCTCCTAGCGAAGAAGAAATGCTAGGTATCAATAATAAATAAATGCCAATTTTTATCAAGACTGAACTAATAAAAAAAGAATACCTAATCCAAAATAATGTTAGAAATAAAATAATCAACGAACATATTAATTGGATAAAAAAATTAAATAAAAAAGGTATTGATATTAAGAGCGGATTTTTAGTTGATGAATTTAAAAAACCTGGTGCTGGAGGTTTACTAATTATCGAAATGAATACTTATAAAGATGCTCTAGAGATTATAAAAAATGATCCGATGATAAAAAATAATATAGTTGAGTGGAAATTAAATGAATGGATTGATATAAATTAATAGATAATTAATTTATCTTGGGTATTTTTTCATAAGTTTTTGAATTTCCTCAGCATGATAACTACTGCGCGTTAAAGGAGAACTAACAACTTGCATAAAACCTAATTCATTTTCTCCAAATAATTTAAAATAATTAAATTTCGAAGGGCTAACAAATCTTTGAACCGGAAGATGTTTTGGGCCTGGAGATAAGTATTGACCAATAGTAACTATATCTACATCATGACTTCTTAGATCCATTAAAAGATTTAAAACTTCATCATCCTTTTCTCCTAACCCCAACATAAAGCCAGATTTTGTATAAACACTTGGAAAATATTCTCTTGTTCTTTTTAGTAAATCTAGAGTTCTTTGATAGTTTCCTTGAGGCCTTACTTTTCTATACAAAGTGGGGACAGTTTCAATATTATGATTTAAAACATTTGGTTTAGAATCTAAAACCTTTTCAAGTGCTGACCAATTACCACATAAATCTGGAATTAATAATTCAATAGTGGTTTCAGGAGATTTTAATCTAACTTCAGAAACACATTCATAGAACTGAGAAGCTCCACCATCGTCTATATCATCTCTGTTAACTGATGTAATTACCACATGTTTAAGTTTCATTCTATAAACAGCCTCTGCCAAACGATCAGGTTCTGTGGGGTCCAAATCTCTCTTGGATCTATCAAAATTAATATCGCAGTATGGACATGCCCTTGTACAGCCAGGACCCATTATTAAAAAGGTTGCGGTACCGCTAGCAAAACATTCTCCAATATTAGGACAACTTGCTTCTTGACAAACAGTGTTTAATTTTAAATCACTCAACAAATTCGCAGTATTACCTATTCTCTCAACTTGAGGCGCTTTTACTCTTAACCATTCAGGTTTCGCAACTGCATTACTTAAAGTATTAGTCAAATTAATTTA
>QCSC01000065.1 GCA_003211655.1 Prochlorococcus sp. AG-469-F22
ATTTCTGATAAGCCTTTTGTTTTGAGAATCCAGATAAGTAATTAAAGAGTTCAATTAAATCTGAGGAGATATCAGGATCTGTTGAAAGAAATCCTATATCTGTGTAATAGCGAGAAGTGTTCGAATTGTAATTTCCAGTTCCAATATGAAAATAATTCCTTAATCTTCCTTTTTCTTTTCTAACCACTAAAGCAATCTTTGTATGTGTTTTAAAGCCTAGTATTCCATAAACTACATGTATTCCAGCTTGCTCAAGCTGTTTTGCCCATTGGATGTTATTATCTTCATCAAATCTTGCTTTGAGCTCAACAAGAGTCATTACCTCTTTCCCATTCTCAGCTGCTCTCATTAAAGCTTCAATAATTGCAGAATCTTTTGAAACTCTATAAAGAGTAATTTTAATAGCTAGTACAAGTGGGTCGTCAGCAGCTATATTGATAAATTCTTCTACAGAGGTTTTGAATAAGTCGTATGGATGATGTAGGAGTATACTCTGTTTCCTAAGAATGCTGAAAATAGAGTTAAAATTTTTTTCCTTGGAAGAATCTAACGATTTTAATAATGGATGTGTATCTCCAATTAATAAATTTTCTTTTAAATCCTCTCGATTAATTTTTGTGAGATTATTTAAATCGTCAAGTCCTAATAAGCTTTTGCAAAAGTAAATATATTCTTCTGATATTGAAATACTTTCAATGAGTAACTTTAAAATATTTTGTGGAATGTTTTCTTTTACTTCTAATCTAACTACATCTCCCGCTAATCTTCTTTTTTGCAAGCTTTGTTCTACGGCAAGAAGTAAGTCGTCAGCTTCAAGTTCTTTTAATTCTAAATCTGCGTCTCTTGTTACTCGGAAGAAAGAATAATTTAAGCATTCCATTCCGTTAAATAAGGCATTGATATTGTTTCCAATTAAGTCTTCAACAGTAATAAAAATATGCTCCCTTTCATCTTCAGTTTCAATAATTTCATTGGGAATTAGTATAAATCTGCCAATATTTTTTGTCGGTATTTTAATTCTTACAAATTGATTTTTTGATTCTTCTCCATCATTAATTAGAGCAGCTAAATTGAGACTTAAATTACTTATAAAAGGGAATGGGTGCGCAGGATCAACTACTAATGGTGTTAATAAAGGAAAAATTGAAGATTGAAAATAGCTATTACACCAATTTTTTTGATTTTCATTGAGTTTACTATACTTTTTTATAAAAATCCCTTTATTTCTAAGCTCATCATTTAATTCATTATTAAAATATTGTTCTTGAAGAGTTGTGAGTTTTTGTACTTCTTTGTTAATTTTTTTTAATTGTTCTTTAGGAGTATGTCCATCAATACTTTTTTTTCTAACTCCGGCTTCAACTTGAGCCTTTAATGACGCAACTCTAACCATAAAGAATTCATCAAGATTATTACTAAAAATTGAAAAAAATTTAATTTTATCTAGTACTTTATAGTCTTTCTCCATGCCGGTAAGAAGAACTCTTTTATTAAAGTCGATCCAACTTAATTCTCTATTAATAAAATTGTTAGCTTCGTATTTCATTAAGGGATTATATTCGTTAACTACAAGAAATCTTCTTATTTTTTTTTTCAGCAATAAGGTAAATCATAAAAAGTAAAATAATTGATCCTGCAATAAATGGTGCTTTGGGACCAAAATCATCATAAACTCTTCCAGCCATTCCGATACCTAAAACCCCACCAAGACTTTGAAGACCTTGCAAATTACTTAATATAGAGCCTTGGTTATCCCCATCTAATTTCTTTGATATTAAAGCTCTTAATGTAGGTGTAATTAAACCCGCACCCACAGCTAAGAATGAAACTGCAGAATAAATATTTACTGTTGCATTTTCTTGAGGGGTAGTTATCAAAAGGAAACATGCTAAAAGAATAAAACCTGAACCAATTAATGTAAGTTTCATTTCTCCAAATTTTTTTACTAAAGGCCCAATTAGTCCACCTTGTACAATAATCGCTATTACGCCTACAACTACAAGTGTCCCACTGGATGCCTTAGTTGTCCAATTCAGAGACTCTTGAAGGAAGAAAATTAAAATATTAGTTAGTCCTGTAAAAGCAATGAAATAAATAAAAAAAGCGAGAGACAATTTTCTAATTTTTTCTTCTTTAAATACTTTAAATAATTGTTTAAGAGGGTTTTTTAAAATTTGGTTTGATTTATTCAATTCTTTTTGAGGCTTTGTTTCTGGTAAATAAAAGAATACAAGTATGAAGTTAATAATTGGAATTATTGAAGCTATTATTACTGGAATAATGAAATTATTATTTGTATTTTTAGCAAAAATAACAACAAATATATTACCTAAGAAAAAACTTAATCCAAATGCAACTCCAATAAGTCCAAATGTTTTTGCTCTTTTTTCAGGACTAGAAATATCTGCAAGAATAGTAGTCGCTGTTGCTGCAGTTCCACCACTTAGACCGTCAATAAGTCTTGCAATAAATAATAAAAATAGGGGGATAGTAGCTAAAGATGTTGACCAGTCAAATAAAACTGTAAAAGATAATATTGATATTCCGATGATTGAGCCAGTTATACAAAATAAAGTTACAGGTCTTCTTCCATACTTATCACTCATAAGCCCTATAAAAGGAGAAGCTGTAAATTGTGCTAATTGATAAGTACAAGAGAGTAAACCATAAGTACTAGCTTTCGAGTCAAACAGTAAAACAAAAGAAGGCAAAATTGGTAAAAGAATACTTTCGCTTAATCGATCATTTAGGAGAGTTACAAAAGCACTGAATAAAGTGAATTTTCTACTTGGATTGAATAAACTTTTTTTCACGATATTACCTACAATACGATTTTCTTCTACTACCATACTTGTTAATGGAGAATAATGTGCCAGGTACAGTTTATTTAGTTGGCGCAGGTCCGGGTGACCCTGAGCTGCTAACTTTAAAAGCTTTACGACTTATCAAAAGTTGTGATGCTTTGGTCCACGATGCTTTAGTTTCAGCAGAGATTATAAAGGAAATTAACAAGAAAACTGAGATATTTAATGTAGGTAAAAGGGCTGGGTTATGTTCTGTTCCTCAGGCTGATACTAATTCTCTTATTGTAAAGTTAGCTAATGAAGGAAAGAATGTTGTAAGGTTAAAAGGAGGTGATCCTTTTGTTTTCTCAAGAGGTGGTGAAGAAGTATCTTTTTTAGAAAAAAATGGGATTTCTGTTGAAATTGTTCCTGGTATAACTTCTGGAATAGCGGCCCCTTCAACTTTTGGTATCCCATTAACTCATCGAGAAGCAGGAAGCTCTATAACTTTTGTCACTGGACATGAAGA
>QCSC01000066.1 GCA_003211655.1 Prochlorococcus sp. AG-469-F22
TTATGCATTTTGAGTTCTGATGGAAGATTTAAAAAAGTTTTATTTGATGAAGATATGATAAAAAGTAATAGGATCTTTTCAATTACCAAATTAAAAAATTCTACAAGTATCATTGATTCATTTATTTTAAATAAAGAACAACAACTAGTAATATTGACTTCTATCGGTAGGCTTTTTAAATTTGATTTATCAGATAAAAACTTAAACCCAAGTACAAAACAAGCGCTAGGACTATTATTGATTAATCTTTTACCTACAGAACAAATAGTTTCTTGTTGTAAAAGTAAGGATAAAGAGATCCTTTATTTAGTTTCTAAAAAAGGTAAGTTTTTTAAACTAAAAATTGATGATATTTATAATTCTTATAATTCTAAATTAGGTTATGTAAATGAGAAAATTCAGCTTAAAGATGACCATTTTATAACAGTTCTATCTAGCAACCAATATATCGATATTGAGACGAATAAAAATAAATCTGCAAGATTAAACTTAAACAAATTAGATAATAATTCTGGCAAAAATATTCTTAAAATAGATTTTTTGAAACTGGAAAAAGATGAATATCTTGAAAATTGTTATCGACTAGAAAATTATATAAATTAAGAATTATATTCATTTTCAACCCATTTTAAATATTCTTGATTTACCGTCCCGGTAACATAAGAACCAGTAAAACAACTCATTTCTAATTCTTGAATAGGAGAATCATTAATTATAGATTTTCTCAAATTATCAACACTTTGATATACAAGATGATCTATTTCAAGCTTTTCTGCTATTTCAATTATTGTTCTATCATGAGCAATTAATTCATCTCTATTAGGCATATTAATTCCATAAACATGAGGATATCTAACTGGAGGAGCTGCTGAAGTAAAAAAAACTTTATTTGCACCAGCATCTTTTGCCATTTGCACTATTTGTTTTGATGTAGTTCCTCTCACTATAGAATCATCGACTATTAGTACATTTTTATTTTTAAATTCTGTACTCATAGCATTCAACTTTTGCCTTACAGATTGTTTACGTTTTTGATGGCCAGGCATTATGAAAGTTCTTCCAACATATCTATTTTTAAAAAAACCTTCTCTATACTCTATCCCCAACTGCCTAGCAACTTGCATTGCCGCAGGACGAGAAGAATCAGGAATAGGCATTACTACATCTACATCCCCAGACTGTATTGTTTGCTTAATTGTTTCAGCTAAATAATCACCCATTTTCAAACGTGCTTGATAAACTGAAATTCCGTTCATCACTGAATCTGGTCTAGCTAAATAAACATATTCAAAAGCACAAGGAAATAACCTTGGGTTTTCTGAGCATTGGTTTGAAAAAAATTCACCATTATGGGTTATAAAAATTGCCTCGCCAGGTTCAACATCTCTAACAACTTGATAATCATTATTCTCTAATACTAAAGACTCACTAGCTACCATCCACTCTTCCTTTTGAGTAATAAGAGAAATTCTTTTTCCAAGTACTAAAGGTCTTATACCAAAAGGATCTCTAAAAGCTAATAAACCATGCCCTGAAATTAAAGCAATTGAAGCATATGAACCTTGAATTCTTTTATGTAAATTTTTAACTGCGTTAAAAATTATATCTGGCCCTAGATCTTGATTATGGATCTGTTCTTGTAATTCAGTCGCGAATATGTTTAACAACATTTCAGTATCACTTGAAGAATTAGTATGGCGTTTATCTACATTAAATAATTGTTTCTCTAGGTCTCTTGTATTAGTAAGGTTTCCATTATGAATCAAAACTATTCCATAAGGAGCATTAACATAGAAAGGTTGTGCTTCTTCAACACTTTCTGCTGAACCTTTAGTTGCGTACCTGACATGCCCTAAGCCAATTTTTCCTATTAAATTCCTCATATCTCTTGTTCTATAAGCAGTATTTACTTGTCCTTTAGCTTTATGTATATGAAAAACAGTATCTTCCATTGTAGCTATTCCGGTTGAATCTTGACCTCTATGCTGAAGTAGCAAAAGACTGTCATAAATCTGTTGATTTACATCATCGCAAGAAACAATTCCAACAATTCCACACATAATTAATTTCCGAATTTTGTAGATAATTCCATATTTTTATTCATTATTAAAAATAGTTAGAAATACTATTATTAAATTTTTCGGTTAATTCATCAACCCTTAAATTGCAAAGTGTTTGATCTTGGAGAGTTATATCAAGATTATGTTCAGAAACAAATCCAATTTTTTTAACGTATACGTTTCTTCCAAAATCTTTGCTCTTAATTTCAAGAAAATTCAAAAAGTTTTGTTCTTCTTTTTTATTGATTGAAAATATTATTCTTGATCCTCCTTCACTAAATAATAAATTATCTAGACGAGCATTTTTTTCTTCTAATTGAATATAAGCTCCCTTAGAAGACAAAATACAACATTCTGATAAAGCGACAGCTAAACCTCCATCACTGACATCATGAGAAGAAGCAATATAATTTTTTTGAATTGAATCCCTTAAAAAGCTTTGACAGTATTTTTCATCTTGTAAATGAATTTTAGGAGGTCTTCCTGTTACTAAATCATGAAAATATTCTAAATAAGAACTTGCAGCTATTGAGGATTCAGAAGCATTTGAACCAATTATCCAAATTTGATCATTTATATTCTTCCATCCTGAACTAATAGCTTTATCTACATTTTTAATAGTTCCTATCATTCCAATAACAGGAGTGGGATTAATAGGAGTTACTTGATTGTTTTGATTTTTTGATTCGTTATATAAAGAAACATTTCCTCCTGTTACAGGCGTCTCTAAAGCAATACAAGCCTTGGAAATCCCATCACATGCTGATGAAAGTTGCCAATATCCTATTTCAGTTTCGGGTGATGAAAAATTTAAATTATTTGTTATAGCTATTGGCTGAGCACCAACACAACTTACATTTCTAGCAGATTCTGCAACTGCTGCAATACTTCCTCTATATGGATCTAATAAAACCCATCTACTATTACAATCTACAGAAGCAGCTACACCAGAAAATTCATTATTTTTATTTTTCTCGTCTTGCTGTCTAAGTCTTATTAACGCTGCATCTGCCTCTCCTGGCTTAAATACAGTATTTGATTGTACTTGGGAATCGTATTGTCGATACACCCAACTTTTAGAAGCAATTGAAGGATTAGATAAAAGTTTTAATATAATTTCAGAAAAAGAATATTTTTGTTGGTCTTTTAAAGAAAAAATTTTATTT
>QCSC01000067.1 GCA_003211655.1 Prochlorococcus sp. AG-469-F22
TAAAAATATTTCTGCCAAAAAGTTAAAATTGACACCTAATGAAGGATAATAACTAAATATACATGGACTATAAGATATGAAACCAACCTCATCCTCAGTAAAGGTTGGAGTTATCGGCATAGGAAATATGGGATGGCATCATGCTCGCGTGCTTAGTTTGCTAAAAGATGCAGATTTAGTAGGAGTTGCCGATCCAAACGAAAAAAGAGGTAAATTAGCAGTAGAGCAATTTCAATGTGAGTGGTTTAAAGATTATCATGATCTTATTTCTAAAGTTGATGCAATTTGTATCGCGGTACCTACACTTCTCCATCACAAAGTAGGCCTAGATTGTCTTAAAGCAGGAGTAAATGTTCTTATTGAAAAACCTATAGCAGCTAATGAGTTAGAGGCAAAATCTTTAATAAATGCCTCTAAAATTAGTAACTGTCTTCTACAAGTTGGACATATTGAAAGATTTAATCCTGCTTTTAGGGAGTTAAATAAAATAGTTCAAAATGAAAAAATTGTTGTTTTAGAAGCAAGAAGGCACAGTCCTCATGCTGATAGAGCAAATGATGTATCAGTAGTCATGGATTTAATGATTCATGATATTGATCTAGTGCTTGAATTAGTTAATTCAAAGATACAGAAATTAGCCGCCGTAGGAGGAAGAAATAGTGATGGCTTAATAGATTATGTAAATGCTACTTTGGTTTTCAAGAATAATATTATTGCAAGCTTAACTGCTAGCAAAATGAGTCATAAAAAAATCAGGAATTTAAGCGTTCATTGCCAGAATGGTCTTGTTGAAACTGACTTTTTAAATCATTCTCTACAAATTCATAGAAAAGCACATGAATCCTATACAGCAGAGCATGGAGAATTAGTTTATAGAAATGATGGTTATGTTGAAGAAGTAAGCACAACCTCTATTGAACCTTTATATGCAGAATTAGAACATTTTCTTAAATGTGTACAAGGAAAAGAATCACCAGAAGTAGACGGGGAACAAGCCTCAAGGGCATTAAAAATTGCAGATTTTATTGAGTGTGCAGTAGAAAACTCTGGTGATGCAGTATCACTAGAAATACCTTTCTAATACATTAATAGTTTTTTATTTAAATCCAACTGCAGCCTGCCAAACGAATACTAGTAAAAAGAAAAATAAAGGTATTAATGGAAGAACATCAACCGTTGGAGCGAAAGCCTTATATGCCTCAGGCAATTCAGCGAATGTATTTAAAAGAGTGAGCACCTTCTTAAAAAATTAATTAATTATCTTAAGACGTTACCATGTATGGTGAGCAATAGAGGATCTTTCCCAAGGAGCGAAATCTATTGTAAAACAATTATCTTTAATTGCTTTAGAAATTGCATTGGTAAATCGTATTAAATGAGAAATATTATGTAGGCTTATAAGCGTTAGACCTAATATTTCATCATTTCTAACTAGATGATGCAAGTATGCACGAGAATAAGATTTACAAGTTTCACATTTACAAGTTTTATCGATTGGAGAAAAATCATTTTTAAATCGAGCATTTCGTAAATTCAATCTTTCATCATTAAAAAATGCAGTCCCATGTCTTCCCAGTCTTGTAGGCGAAACACAGTCAAATATATCGAATCCTTTTGCAACAGCTAAAGAAATTTCTCTTAGAGAGCCAATTCCCATTAAATATCTTGGTTTATTTATTGGTAAGAATTTCGGAACGTAATTAATTACACTATGTATTTCTTCTACTGCCTCTCCAACACTGACACCTCCTACCGCTATTCCAGGAAGATCAAAAGAACTTGTAAATTTTGCGCTATGTTCTCTTAATCTTGGATACTTACCACCTTGAACTATTCCAAATAATGCTTGATTTGATTTCTGATGAGTCTCAACACATTTTTGCAACCATGAATGAGTTCTTTGTAAAGAGTCCTCAATATCATTTTCGTTAGCTGTGTGCGGAGGACAATGATCAAAAGCCATAGCAACATCAGAACCAAGATCCATTTGAATCTGCATTACTTTTTCAGGTGATAAAAATACATGACTACCATCTCTTGGATTTTTAAATTCCACACCTTTATTAGAAATATTATTCAATTTGGCCAAACTAAAAACTTGATATCCACCTGAATCAGTAAGAATAGGCTTATCCCAATGCATAAACTTATGTATTCCACCAGATTCATTAACTAGTTTTTCTCCAGGTTGCAGATGAAGATGGAAGGTATTTGAAAGAATCATTTCTGATCCTGTAGAGATTAACTGCTTAGATGAAATCCCTTTAACCGTTGCCAAAGTACCCACAGGCATAAATCTTGGAGTGTTTACCTGACCATTTGGGGTATGAAATATACCAGTTCTTGCCTCTGTATTACTACAATTCGATTTAATTTCAAATTCAAACACGATAATTTTATAAAATTTTTTGATCTTTTTTATTAATCTACCCTATTATTTAATATTGAATCTATTTTTATCTCATCAAAAAATATTTAATAAAAAATTTGGCAGGATCTTGGATTTTCTATACTACATTTCCAAAGATACCTTTAATTAATCCCGAATTTAAAAATATTGCACAATTTGCGCCGCCTTTAGGATTTTTTATTGGAACAATACAGAGTTATATTTTTATTTTTTTAAGCGTAAACTCTTGGTCTATTTATGCATCTGCTTTAATCTGTTTAGCTTCAGGAAATTTAATTACAGGAGGTCTTCACCTCGATGGGTTAATGGATACTTTCGATGGTATTTTTGCGGGTAAAAAGAAACGTTTAAAAGCTATGAAAGACAGTAAAGTTGGATCCTTTGGCGTTCAATCTTTATTTTTTATCACTTTAATTCAGATTGCTTGTATACTCAAAATTCAAAACCAAATAATTATTGTTTTGCCAATATGCTTATTTTGGGGAAGATTTTCAAATTTATTTTTTATAGAAAAGTTTAAATATATGAGTTATAAGAAAAAATCTATTAGTCACAAAAAGTTTTGGAATGGATTTAAAAAAG
>QCSC01000068.1 GCA_003211655.1 Prochlorococcus sp. AG-469-F22
AAACTAAATTGGGCCCTGAAGAAATCACTCGAGAAATTCCTAATATTTCAGAAGAAAGTTTGAATAATCTTGATGAAATGGGAATTATCAGAACAGGTGCTTTTGTAGAAAGTGGTGATATTCTCGTAGGAAAAGTTACTCCTAAGGGAGAATCAGATCAGCCACCTGAAGAAAAACTTTTGAGAGCTATATTTGGTGAAAAAGCAAGAGATGTGAGGGATAATTCTCTTAGAGTTCCTAAAACAGAAAAAGGAAGAGTCTTAGATGTTCGTATTTATACAAGGGAGCAAGGCGATGAGCTACCTCCAGGTGCAAATATGGTTGTAAGAGTTTATGTTGCTCAAAGGAGGAAAATTCAGGTAGGTGACAAAATGGCTGGGAGGCATGGTAACAAAGGCATAATAAGTAGAATTTTACCTAGAGAAGATATGCCTTATTTACCGGATGGTACACCAGTTGATATCGTTTTAAATCCTCTTGGTGTTCCAAGTAGAATGAATGTAGGTCAAGTTTTTGAGTTGTTAATGGGTTGGGCAGCATCAAATTTAAATTGCAGAGTTAAAGTTGTGCCTTTTGATGAAATGTATGGTGCTGAAAAATCACATCAAACTGTACAAGCGTTTTTAGAGGAAGCTTCAAAACAAGATGGGAAGGATTGGGTTTATAACCCTAAAGATCCTGGAAAGTTGTTACTCAAAGATGGTAGAACAGGTGAACCTTTTGATCAACCAGTAGCTGTTGGATATTCTCACTTTCTTAAACTTGTTCACTTAGTAGATGATAAGATCCATGCCAGATCAACAGGTCCATACTCTTTAGTTACTCAGCAACCTTTAGGTGGTAAAGCTCAACAAGGTGGACAGAGACTGGGAGAAATGGAGGTTTGGGCTTTAGAGGCATACGGTGCAGCTTATACTCTGCAAGAATTGTTAACTGTTAAATCAGATGATATGCAAGGAAGAAATGAAGCATTAAACGCCATAGTTAAAGGTAAACCTATCCCTAGACCAGGAACTCCTGAATCATTTAAAGTCCTAATGAGAGAATTACAGTCCTTAGGTCTAGACATTGGTGTTTACACTGATGAAGGTAAGGAGGTTGATTTAATGCAAGATGTAAATCCAAAAAGAAATACTCCTTCGAGACCTACTTATGAATCTCTAGGTACCTCTGAATATGCGGAAGACTAAATACTTTATCAACACTTTCTAATTTAAATATTCTAAAAATGACTAACAGCAACTTAAGAACAGAAAATCATTTTGATTATGTCAAGATATCTATTGCTTCACCTCAAAGAATAATGGATTGGGGGCAAAGGACTTTACCTAATGGGCAAGTAGTAGGAGAAGTTACTAAACCAGAGACAATTAACTATAGAACCTTAAAACCAGAAATGGATGGACTTTTTTGTGAAAAAATATTTGGCCCATCCAAAGACTGGGAATGTCACTGCGGTAAATATAAAAGAGTTAGACATCGTGGAATTGTCTGTGAAAGATGTGGTGTAGAAGTAACTGAAAGTAGAGTAAGAAGGCATAGAATGGGATATATAAAACTGGCAGCTCCAGTTTCACATGTTTGGTATTTAAAGGGTATACCGAGTTATGTCGCAATTCTGCTAGATATTCCTCTAAGAGATGTAGAACAGATTGTTTACTTTAATTGTTATGTTGTCTTGGATGTTGGGGATCATAAAGATCTTAAATATAAGCAACTCCTTACTGAGGATGAATGGTTAGAAATAGAAGATGAAGTTTATGCAGAAGACTCTACTATTGAAAATGAACCAGTTGTTGGTATAGGTGCAGAAGCTCTTAAGCAATTACTTGAGGATCTTGATTTAAACCAAATTGCTGAAGAACTTAGAGAAGAAATTACAAACAGTAAAGGTCAAAAAAGAGCAAAACTCATTAAAAGGATAAGAGTAATTGATAATTTCCTGGCAACTAATGCAAAGCCAGAATGGATGGTACTAGATGCAATCCCTGTTATTCCTCCTGATCTTAGACCAATGGTCCAACTTGATGGAGGTAGGTTTGCTACATCCGACTTAAACGATCTTTATAGAAGAGTCATAAATAGGAATAATAGGCTAGCTAGGCTTCAAGAAATCTTAGCTCCTGAGATCATTGTCAGAAATGAAAAAAGAATGTTGCAAGAAGCTGTTGATGCACTTATTGATAATGGAAGAAGAGGTAGAACAGTTGTTGGGGCAAATAATAGAGCACTAAAATCTCTCAGCGATATAATAGAGGGGAAGCAGGGGAGATTTAGGCAGAATTTACTTGGTAAACGTGTTGATTATTCTGGAAGGTCTGTCATAGTTGTTGGTCCAAAATTAAAGATGCATCAATGCGGACTCCCTAAAGAGATGGCTATTGAGCTTTTTCAACCTTTTGTGATACATAGATTAATTCGTCAAAATATTGTAAATAATATTAAAGCCGCAAAAAAATTAATACAAAAAGGAGATGATGAAGTCATGCAAGTACTCCAAGAAGTTATTGAAGGTCACCCAATACTTTTAAATAGAGCTCCCACTCTTCATAGGTTAGGAATTCAAGCTTTTGAACCTAAATTAGTTGGAGGTAGAGCGATCCAACTACATCCACTTGTATGTCCTGCCTTTAACGCTGATTTTGATGGAGATCAAATGGCAGTCCATGTCCCTTTAGCATTAGAAGCACAGACAGAGGCACGTATGCTTATGCTGGCCAGTAATAATATTCTCTCACCAGCTACAGGAGAACCAATTGTAACTCCCTCACAAGATATGGTTTTAGGTTCTTATTATCTAACTGCACTACAGCCAAACTTTAAAAAACCAAAATTTGGTGACAATCAAAAAACCTATGCTTCATTAGAAGATGTTATTTTTGCTTTTGAAGATAAAAGAGTTGGTTTACATGAATGGGTCTGGGTAAGGTTTAATGGTGAAGTTGATGATGATGAAGAAGC
>QCSC01000069.1 GCA_003211655.1 Prochlorococcus sp. AG-469-F22
AAATTGAGCCTAAAAAAGAAACTTGGCAAAATAGACTAAAATCTCTTAAAAAAAGCATAGAGCCTTCAAAGTATGGATTAGTAGAAGAATTTGGAAAAGATATAATCAAAGGTTGGGTTGTAAAAAAAAATAATAATGAAAATATACTAATAAAAGTTAATGGCAAAACAATTGATAAGACTTTCCCTGGGAGAGAAATAGTTTCAGAAAGCAAAACTACTGGGTTTGCTAGAAGTCTAACCGATCTTTGGAAATATCTTGGACCAAAAGATACAGTTGAGTTCGAATATTGTGGCAATATTATACCTATTGCTGGTTTTGGACTTAAGTATGTTCGTTCTGAAAAATCAAAGAAAGAAAGTCGTGTTGATCAATTAATACAAAAAATTGGAGAAGGTAATGTATTTAATAAATACGGAAGATTAAAATTATCTATTGTGAATGATGAAGTTTGGAAAGAATCAATATTTAATTTATTCAATAATTTAAAAAAAGATTTAAAAGCAGAATTCAACTTGGATTTATTTCCTACATATGGAACGATGCTTGGTGCGGCAAGGGAAGGAGACTTTATTAGACATGATAATGATTTCGATACCTCATATATTTCCAAAGAAAAAGAACCCGAAGAAGTAAAAAATGAATTTCTTAAAATATGTGAATTCCTAATAAATAAAGGGTATAGATTACACGTGAAAGATACTCATACTTGGGTTTACGTAGAAAATAAAATTAGTTTTTATTTTAAGTTGGATATTTTCGTGACTTACTTTAACCAAAAAGACGAATATCAGGTCACATATGGATATCATGGTAAATCATTAAAAAGATCAGATGAATTTTTTAAATTTACAAACTTAAATTTATCCAACCATGAAATCTTAGTACCATCTAACTATAGAGAAATTTTAAAACAACTATATGGAAAAACATGGGAAATTCCTGACCCAGGATTTAAACATGAGGAGGATACTAGACAATGGGATAAGAATTATCATCTTAATTTAACCCAGGTTTCTAGCATATATTGGAAACAATTTTATAAAAATAAAAGTATTGAAAAAAATTCAAAATTTGCAGTTTTTATAAATGAACTTATCTCCCCCAAAAGTAATATCGTTGAAATTGGATGTGGATCTGGAGAAGACGCTTTGTTTTTTGAGAAAAATGGACACATTGTTTCTGCTTCCGATCAACATGAAGATGCTTTAAGTAAAGCTAGAATTAATTCAAATATAAATTTTTCAGCTGTTGATGCAGGTAATTCTTCCCAATTATATAGTTTCCTAGAAGATGCATTTTTAAGTTATTCAGATAAAATTACGGGAGAAAACATTCTTTATATGAGATTTTTTCTACATTCAATCCCAAAAGAAATTGAAAATATTATTTTAGAAAACTCTTCAAAATTGATGAAAAAAAATTACCTTTTAGCATTAGAATTTAGAACCGAAAAAGATCAGAATTCAAATCATATATATAAGAAGCACTATCGTCGATACATCCCAATGAAAGAAATGATATTGGAATTAAAAAAATATGGTTTTGATATTACTCATGCTGAAGAGGCTCAAGGTCTATCTCCTTTTATGGGTGAGGATCCTTTTTTATGCAGGATAATTGCTAAAAAGTTATAGGATTATTTAGCTTTTAAGCAAAAATAAACCTAATTATTATATAAAATTATTTAAAAGCCATTAAGCTCTAATTTATTAAATTTATTGTCGATCATTCAATTAATTCGATAAACTCTTTTTGTTAAAAAGACTAATATTTAATTCATATTAAAAGAATTAAAGAATAAGAATCAAAAAATAAGACTCTCATTAAGAAGGATAATTTACATAAGATAAAAAATTATTTACTGTAATTTTGAAAGTAGTACAATTAACTATATGTTCATAAAAGGAATAACTTTCTCTTAAGGCGCTCTTAGAAAACATTTCAAAAGAAAAGGATATTCGATTCTTTTGAATATTAATTATTCTAAAAAAATATTTTTAAATTTATAAATCTAAAAATAAAGTTAAAGACTAATTATTGAATAATTAATTTAAACAGTCATACTAATTATTAATCATTTAGGAATTCTCAAGTTATTTAATTATTTAGAATTGTGGGCTAATTCCAGAATAGTCAAAGTTAAATAAATTAAAATTAAATCCATATGTTCCTGAGTCAAAGTTACTATCAACATCTGGTTTTGCGTAAATACTTATTGAGTATGCTCTTCTACGTATTTCCATCCCATATTTTACGCTTTTAAACTCCCCATATATTGAATCATCATCTTCTTCTTCAAGATTTATATAAGAGCTAAAAGTAAAGAGTAATGGTCCAATCAACTGTTGTTCAAATTTTAATTTATATCTTGGCATAACACTTTCATCATCAAAATCAAAAATGCTTTCTCCCCCTTTCAAAACATGTTCTCTCTTTAACATAACTTTTGTATAGTCAAGCATCTTGGACTTAAATTTACCAAATGTTATTTCTGGACCGCTTGATAATTTAAGAACTCTTTGGGAAGGATGATCCTCATATGCAAAAATACCCGCATCCAAATCCGAAACCCAATAAAGCCCCTCACTAATAACTTTAGGAGAATAAATATTCTCTTCACTAATAAGTATTGGTGGGTTTTTTGGAATTATTAGAGGTTGCTTGTAAGTTAATCCAATATTTTTGAATAATCTACGAGCCTTTATTAAATCTTTTGTACCATTTCTTTCGGCTTCAAAAATACCAAGATCAATATTTAAATCTAAATCAAATTGACGATTTTTTTTATTTTTTAAAGTTCTTTTATTTTTAATTCTTATTCCATTGCCCCTATAAATTTCTTTTTCTCCAGAGAAACCTTTATCTACCTTTTCTCTATA
>QCSC01000070.1 GCA_003211655.1 Prochlorococcus sp. AG-469-F22
TAAGACCAAAGCTTTTAAAAGACCTTGGTCTTAAAAATATTCATCAAGTACCCAAGGTTATTAAAGTTAACGTAAATAGAGGTCTTGGAGAAGCTGCTTCAAATTCAAAGGCTTTAGAAGCCTCTTTAAATGAAATGGCAACTATTACGGGACAAAAAGCTTTAGTTACAAGATCCAAAAAAGCAATTGCTGGCTTTAAAATAAGGGAAGGAATGGCAATTGGCTGTACCGTCACCCTTAGGGGAGATAGAATGTATTCTTTTTTAGAAAGATTTATAAATCTTGCCTTGCCAAGAATTAGAGACTTTAGAGGTGTTAATCCAAAAAGCTTTGATGGAAGAGGTAATTATACTTTAGGAGTAAAAGAACAATTGATATTTCCTGAAATTTCATTTGATAAAATAGATTCAATTAGAGGAATGGACATAACAATCGTAACCAGCGCCTCAACCGATCAAGAGGGTAAAGCTCTCTTGAAAGAACTAGGAATGCCTTTTAGTAATTAACCTTATAAACATGTCAAATCACGATCCTATTTCAGATATGCTTACTCGTATAAGAAATGCGAGTCAAAAAAAGCATACATCCACCTCAATCCCCGCTTCTAAAATGTCTCTTAGCATAGCTAAAGTTCTGCAAAAAGAAGGCTTCATAACTGATATAAATGAGGAAGGTGAAGGTTACAAATCTCAAATCGTTTTAGGACTTAAATATAGTGGTAAAAATAAATTTCCTACTATCAGATCAATGCAAAGAGTAAGTAAGCCTGGATTGAGAGTTTATAAAAATACAAAGGGCTTACCAAAAGTTCTTGGGGGTCTTGGAGTTGCTATAGTATCAACTTCAAAGGGTGTAATGAGTGACCGTGACGCAAGGAAACAAGGCATCGGTGGCGAAGTCCTTTGTTATGTTTATTAAGGGGTATTAATTATGTCAAGAATAGGAAAATCTCCAGTACAAATACCAGAAAAGGTATCTGTTGATATTAAGGGGTTAAGTATTACCGTAAAGGGTCCAAAAGGGGAACTCAAAAGACTTATGCCTGAAGGTGTAAACTTTGATCAGAAAGAAAATCAGATCGTTGTTACTCCAGCAACTACGAAAAGATATTCACGGGAAAGACATGGTCTTTGTAGAACATTGATTTCAAATATGGTTCAAGGAGTTACTGAAGGCTACTCAAAGAAATTGGAAATAGTAGGTGTTGGATCTAGGGCTCAAGTGAAAGGAAAAAATTTAGTAGTAAGTGCTGGATATAGTCATCCAGTAGAAATGACCCCCCCCGATGGTATAACATACAAAGTTGAAAGTAATACCAATGTAACTGTATCTGGAATTGATAAAGAAATTGTTGGAAATGAAGCAGCAAAAATCAGATCAATCAGACCTCCAGAACCCTATAAAGGTAAAGGTATCAAATACCAAGATGAGAGAATCATCAGAAAAGCTGGTAAATCCGGCAAAAAATAATTGCTTTAAAAATCATGGCTAAAATTTCAAGGAAACTTCAAACTCAAAAAAGGCATAAAAGATTAAGGCGTTACTTAATCGGTAGTAGCGCGCGCCCACGATTAGCTGTTTTCCGTTCAAATAATCATATTTATGCCCAAGTTATTGACGATAATGCACAACAAACTATATGTTCTGCTTCTACGCTGGATAAAGAACTGAAGGAAGATGAAGAAAAACTCTCTTCTAACTGCAGCTCTTCTTTAATTGTGGGTAAGTTATTAGCTAAAAGAGCAATGAAGAAAGGGGTGAAACAAGTAATCTTTGATCGAGGTGGGAATCTATACCATGGGAGAGTTAAAGCTCTAGCAGATGCGGCCCGTGATGCAGGCTTGATTTTCTAAATATTTATTTTTATCATGACAGACACTCCAACAAAACAAGAAAATCAGTCAAAGGCTGAGAAATCACCCTCATCTAATGCTAATGAGCAGAGGAGAGGTAATCGCAATAATGATCGAAAAAGAAATCGAAGAGGTGACTCTAAAAATGAGAGGGATTCTGAGTGGCAAGAAAGAGTTGTACAAATTAGAAGAGTATCTAAAACAGTAAAAGGTGGTAAAAAAATGAGTTTTAGAGCAATTGTTGTTGTTGGGAATGAGAAAGGACAAGTAGGAGTAGGAGTAGGAAAGGCAGGAGATGTTATTGGAGCAGTAAGGAAAGGAGTCTCAGACGGTAAAAAACATCTTGTTAGAGTTCCTTTAACTCCAAATAATTCTATACCTACCTTATCTAAAGGGAGAGATGGAGCAGCGAATGTACTTATTAGACCTGCTGCACCTGGTACGGGTGTAATTGCTGGTGGGTCAATTAGGACAGTTTTAGAATTAGCAGGTATAAAAAACGTCTTAGCTAAAAGATTAGGTAGTAAAACTCCCTTAAATAATGCGAGAGCTGCAATGGTGGCTCTTTCCCAATTAAGAACCCACAAATCTGCCTCTAGAGAGAGAGGTATTTCTCTTGAACAGCTTTACTCTTAAAATTATGACTTCAACTTTAAATACACTAAAATCAAACACAGGTTCAAGAAAGAAAAAATTAAGAAAGGGTAGAGGTATCGCAGCAGGGCAGGGAGCTTCTTGTGGTTTTGGTATGAGAGGACAGAAATCTCGATCCGGTAGACCTACACGACCTGGATTTGAAGGTGGTCAAATGCCCCTCTACAGAAGAGTTCCCAAGTTAAAGCATTTTGAAATTATTAATCAAAAAAATTTTTCAATAGTTAATCTAAGTAAATTAAGTGAATTCAAAGAAAGTGAGGTTGTTAATATAGATTCAC
>QCSC01000071.1 GCA_003211655.1 Prochlorococcus sp. AG-469-F22
GCAAAGCTCGATTATATAAAACTTGTCCGGAAAGTAATTAAAGAAATTGGATATGAAGGTTCAAAAGCTGGAGGTTTTGACTCAAATAGCTGCGCCGTTTTAGTGGCTCTTGACGAGCAATCACCTGATATTTCCCAAGGAGTAAATGAAGCAGATGATATGAACGAGGACTTGGAAAATAATACTGGGGCTGGTGATCAGGGGATAATGTTTGGCTATGCATGTGATGAAACACCTGAATTAATGCCATTACCAATTAGCTTGGCTCACAGATTAGCAATACAACTTGCAAAATTAAGACATGAAAAAGTTCTTGATTATCTTCTACCTGATGGGAAAACTCAAGTAAGTATTAATTACAAAAAAGGGGTCCCAGTTTCAATAAACACCATTTTAATTTCAACTCAGCATACGGCTGAGATTGATGGAATTACAAATGAAGAAGAAATTCGTCAAAAGATAAAAGAAGATTTATGGATCAATGTTGTATTACCAGCAACAGAAGATTTAGAAATCAAACCAACAATTGAAAAGACCAGATTCCTGGTAAACCCCACAGGTAAATTTGTAGTGGGGGGACCTCAAGGAGATGCAGGACTTACTGGTAGAAAAATTATTGTAGATACTTATGGAGGATATGCAAGACATGGAGGGGGGGCATTCTCTGGTAAAGATCCTACTAAAGTTGACAGATCAGCTGCATATGCTGCACGTTATGTCGCTAAAAGTATTGTTAAAGCAAAATTAGCAAAAAAAGCAGAAGTACAATTAAGTTATGCTATTGGAGTTGCCAAACCAATTTCAATTCTTGTTGAAACATTTGGTACTGGTGTTATTTCTCAAGATAATTTGAAAGAACTAATTAAAAACAACTTTGATTTAAGGCCTGCAGCAATAATAAAAGAGTTTGATTTAAGAAATCTTCCCAAAAAGAATGGTGGGGAATTTTTCAGAAAAACTGCGTCTTATGGACACTTTGGTAGAAATGATCTAAATCTTCCTTGGGAACGTGTTGAAGAAAAATCAGCCCAATTAGTAGAGGCCTCAAAAATATTTTTGTAATATTCATGCCAGATGATTTTTTTGGAGGCTTAGATTTTGGGACTAGTGGCGCAAGAATATCCATAATTAATTTTAAAAAGGAATTAAAATATACGTATTCAGTTCCATATCAATATGGCTTTAAAAATCCCAACTCTTGGATTAATTCTTGTGAAAAACTTCTAGATAATTTACCTCTAGATATAAAAAAAAATATTGTTAATTTAGCAATCTCCGGTACTTCTGGAACTTTAACGGCTTGTACTTTAAAAGGGGATCCGATAGGGGAAGCTATACCTTACGATCAAGCATGTAATGAAAATAAAATACTTATTGAATCAATAACGGTTGGAGAAGATCATTTACAAACGCCATACAGTAGTTTGGCTAAAGCATTAAAACTAATAGATAAATTTGGGGAAAATATTATTTTAAGACATCAATCCGACTTAATAACTGGCTGGTTTTTGAAAGATTGGACATATGGAGAAGAAGGCAATAATATTAAACTTGGTTGGAATCTAATAAAAGAATCTTGGCCAAAAAGTTATCTCAAAACTTCATGGCAAAAATGCTTACCTTTAATAATTAAAAGTGGAAAAATCTTGGGTCAAATCGATACTGACTTAGCCGAAAGATTCAAATTAAATAAGAAAATATTATTAGTCTCGGGGACAACTGATTCAAATGCAGCTTTTTTAGCTGCAGGATTAGGAAATGAAGAAGGTCTAACAGTTTTAGGAACTACAATCGTAGTTAAAAAAATTAATAAGACCCCGATCAAAGAAAAGGGAATTACAACCCATCGAGTAAGTGATAACTGGATATGTGGAGGAGCATCAAACGCTGGTTGTGGAATTTTATCTCAATTTTTTTCTGATTTAGAAATAAAAGAACTTAGCAGACAAATAAATCCCTCAAAAAAAACTTCCCTAAATCTTTTGCCACTCAATAGTAGGGGTGAAAGATTTCCTGTTAATAATCCTTTTTTGGAGCCAATTCTTAGCCCTAGGCCAGTAAGCGACTCACTTTTTTTACATGCATTGTTCGAGGGGTTAGCAAGAATTGAATTAAAAGGTTGGGAAAAACTATATGAGCTGACAGGTTCACTTCCAAAAAGAATTGTTACTACTGGTGGAGGTTCAAAAAATCCTCAATGGAGAGCAATAAGAGAACGGATTATTAATATCCCAATAATTTCATGTAAAAAAACGACTTCATTTGGGACTGCTTTATTAGCAATTAATGCAAAATAATACATTTCATTCATTAAATCTTTAATCAAGATATAAAAATTTAATGAAAGGGGTTTCACAAACTACACATCTTAATTTAAAGTATATAAGTTAGAGCCGGGATAGCTCAGTTGGTAGAGCAGGCGACTGAAAATCGCCGTGTCCCCAGTTCAAATCTGGGTCCTGGCACCTTCCATTATGGAATTAAATGAGCATCTGAAAAGGTGCTTTTTTAATGCCTAATTTATGTTCTGAAAGGTCTTTTTAGGATATTTAAAGAAAGACTCAGAGAGCAAAAATGAACCCTCTGAGTGGCATATTTTTGGAATGTAAGTGGAATGTAAGTTGAGCAATAAAATTACTGATTTTTTACTCCCCATAACTTACATTCCATCTTCATAGAAATTTGCTCTGATGTTTTCACTCATATCATCCATTTCTTGAGTCCTTTTAAAATGCTTGCTGTAGTTGAATAAGCATTACATTCAGTA
>QCSC01000072.1 GCA_003211655.1 Prochlorococcus sp. AG-469-F22
TTTTCTTTTTTAAATATTCAATGGCTATTCTCATAATGTTTGGAATTTATTTCTTGATAAGATTCAAGAATAGAAATAAATTAAATAAATAGTTTGTATTAATTTATATATTTAGAATTGTTTTAATATAAGTAAATTTTATTACAAATATTTATTTTTGTAAGAGAATATTTTTTATTAGTTTTTTTATGAAAAACATCATTTTAATTTCATTTGTTTTTATTAGTTTCTTTTTTGTTAGTTTTAGTAATTGCTTAGCCGATGAAATTGTTGGCGAATTAAGTAATGATTTATCTATGGAATCAAAATCTAGTGATGTTAAAAATGATATTAAGGATAATGGTGATATCCCCATAACTTCTAATGAGGATATCTTTGGTGATGAACAAGCTTTCCCATTCATAGCTGGTTTAGGAAAAAATGCTGCACATTAATTCAAAGTACAATGTTTTTTTAATCCATTTTTAAGTAATAATATTGAAGGGTCTTAGAGTTATTGAGCTTTCTGAAGCACTTAATGTAGATAGCTCAGATCTGTTAGCTGTTTGTGCAATCTTAAAATGTAATGCAAGTTCAAGATTGAGTATGCTTACGTTTGACGAATGTAAAAAAATTACGGAATACTATGAGAGAAATTCTTAGATTTTCTTTTTTTACGAAGATGTCACAATAAATTTATTCAATTTCTTTTATCATAGAAACTAATGTGCTATGAATTTCATCTTCTGAGATTTCATTTTTAAAATTTATAATGGCAAACTTATCATCATATTTAATTTTCATGAATTGACTGGAAATTTCTTCCAAATAAGCTTCCTCAAATTCTGAAATCTTTCCATAATATTTTAGATATTTATGTACAGATCCAATGTGATCTTTATTCATATGTTTACAAACTCTTTGACTCGTCTTTGAACTAATTATTTTCATTTTAAATTTTAATTATTTTCAGGTTAATATTTTTTTTTCATAATTTAAAGTCTTAATCGCTTTATTTATTAATTCTTTAACCTCATTGGCGTCTATTGCTCTTACTAATTTATTTCGAAGACTTGTGGCTCCTGGAAAATTTTTACAACTCCATGAAATATGTTTTCTGGCTATTAACAAACCATGACTGCCCTTTTCTTTTATAAGTTCATCCAAATGTTCAATAATCAATAACAATTTTTCTTCAATATTTGGTTCTTTAAAACCTTTAATTTCTTTAACTGCATAATCTATTTCTCCTATTTTCCATGGAGAACCAAGTATGCCTCTCCCAATCATTAAACCATCAGCATTTGTTTTTTTAAAGCAATTAAATGCGTCCTTAGGATTCTTGATATCTCCATTTGCAATTACTGGTATTTCTAAAAGCTCTTTAATTTTTCCAATCATTTCCCAGTCTGCTTTACCTGAAAAGCCTTCTTTTCGGGTTCTTCCATGTAAGGTTATCATTTCAGCTCCTGCATCTTGAAGACTTAATAGAAATTCCTCTATATTCTCTTCTTTATTTTCCCAACCAAGCCTTGTTTTCACTGTAACAGGGACTTTTACAGCATTTGAAACTCTTTTTACTAATTCAATAGCTAATAATCGATCATTAATTAAGGCACTTCCACCCCCTTTTCTTGAGATTTTTTTTACTGGACAGCCCATATTTATATCAATCAGAAATGCACCTGAATCCTCTGCCAATTTTGCAGCCTCTGAAACAGCAAATGGCCTATTATCAAATATCTGCACACCTATAGGACCTTTTTCTAATTCAAGTTGTGTTATTTTCTGAGTGCCATATCCATGTTTAAGACTTGTCGCATTAATCATTTCTGTAAATAGTAAAGATTCTGGAGCCCATTTTCTTACTAATTTTCTAAATATTTTATCGGTAACTCCTGCGAGAGGAGATAACATTACTTTACTATTTATTATTCTCGATACACCTTTTCCTCTTAATTTTATAATTGAAGACATTATGTGAAAATTCACTTCTGATATATTCACTATAGATTGAATAATTCACGTTCATTTGATTCTGTTTTTTATTCTTAAAAATTTAATTATATTTCTTTTTATTGTCATAATTAGTTACTATTTTTGCTAACTTGTATAAGATTAAAATTTTTTGGGCGCTGTATTTTTGATCCTTTTATTATCAATTTTTCTTCCAATATTTCTTTTTATTGCTCCTAATAATGTTTATGCGATTCAAGGAAATCTTGATTTGTCCAGTGCTCAAACTTCAGTAGGGGAAAGGTTTGCTAAAGTTTTTTGTGATGCTAAAAATGAGGGATTGGACTCTGAGTTTGCAAGTGAATATGCTTTAAATAATACATATCTAAAATTTGTAGCTTTTCCCGATGATGATCAATATTTAGATGACCTTTGGAAGTTTACTTCTAATAATATTTTAGATAACTGTGGAGATAAAATTAATATAAGCGATTTAAAAGAATTAGAAATTTTCTTTAAAGAAGAAGGTATTATTGCTTCAAATAGAGAGCTTTATTTACCTACTTTTGAAAATAATTAGCCTTAATTTTTATGATGTACTAAAGTAAATTCAGAATATTTGAAATTGATGAATTTTTTAGGTTTAAATTCTCCAGCAATTTTTGTAATATCAGTTATTGTTCTTATAATTTTAGGCCCAAAAAGAGTACAAAAAGGTTGGTTGTTATTCCAACGTTTATTAAAGTTTCTTCTTAGTAATAAAGA
>QCSC01000073.1 GCA_003211655.1 Prochlorococcus sp. AG-469-F22
ACTGGGCATCTATATACCAATGCCTGGAATTGATAGAGTTGCGTTTAAAAGTTTTATTGACCAGGGTGGTCAATTAATTGGTTTTCTAGATATTTTTACAGGAGGAGGAATTTCAACCTTAGGAATATTTGCACTTGGAATTTTACCCTTTATTAATGCTTCAATTATTATTCAACTTTTGACTGCTTCATTACCTGTCCTTGAAGATTTGCAAAAAAATGAGGGTGAAGCAGGCAGAAGAAAAATCGCTCAGATTACCAGATATGTTTCTTTGGGATGGGGTTTTTTACAAAGTATCATATTCTCATTAATTCTTAGACAGTACGCTATCGAGGGCATAAGTGAAACTTCTTTTGTTTTGCAAACATCTATTGCTCTTGTGACAGGCTCAATGATAGTAATGTGGTTTAGTGAAATTATTACGGAGAAAGGTATAGGTCAAGGAGCCTCATTGGTGATCTTCTTAAATATTGTTGCAACCTTGCCAAAAGCTTTGAGTTCAACTATTGAAAAAGCACAAACTGGTGATCGGGGAGATGTTCTCGGTATAGCCGTTTTACTCGGAGTCTTTTTACTAACAATTGTAGGAATAATTTTTGTTCAAGAAGGCGCAAGACGAATACCAATTGTTAGTGCAAAAAGACAGATAGGCAATTCTACATTACTTCCAACAAGACAAAGTTATTTGCCATTAAAGTTGAATGCTGGAGGAGTTATGCCAATTATCTTTGCATCTGCCTTGATATTTTTACCAATAACAGTTGCAAATGTTACCGGTAATCCAATTCTAATTAAATTAGCTGGTAGTTTAAATCCTGGTTCTTCCAATCCATGGCCATATGCACTAACATTTTTTGCTTTAATTTTAGGTTTCTCATACTTTTATGCTTCCCTTACCATTAATCCAGTAGATGTAGCATCTAATTTAAAAAAGGGGGGAGTTGCTATTCCTGGAGTAAGACCTGGTTCTAATACAGCAAATTACTTGTCAGGTATTCAAAATAGGTTGACACTATTAGGAGGATTATTTTTAGGTTCAGTAGCTATAATTCCTGCGGCTGTAGAAAGAGCAACTAATGTTCAAACTTTTCAAGGTTTAGGAGCCACTTCTCTATTGATTCTTGTGGGAGTTGCTATCGATACGGCTAAACAAATTCAAACTTATGTTATTTCTCAGAGGTATGAGGGATTAGTTAATAATTAATGAAAAAACATTTACTATTTTTAGGACCACCTGGAGCAGGTAAAGGAACTCAAGCTGCCCTTTTGAGTGAAGCCAACTCTTATTTACATTTATCTACTGGAGAATTATTAAGAAAAGAAATTGATTTGGATACTGATTTGGGTAAACAAGTAAAAGATATCATGAATAAGGGGGAACTTGTAAGTGATCAATTAGTTTTAGAAATTGTTAAAAAAAATTTGGATAAAGACAATAATGGTTGGATTTTAGATGGTTATCCTAGAAATTTGTCTCAAGTGCATTCTCTTAATGATGTATTGATTAATATAAATCAACCTTTAGAGATCGTATTTTATTTAGATATACCAGACGAAGTTTTAATAAAGCGTTTACTTATTAGGGGTAGGAAAGATGATAATGAAAAAACTATTAAAACAAGATTAAAAATTTATAAGGAAACTACAGAGCCATTGATTGCATACTACAAAGATCTCTCCTTATTAGAAAATATTAAAGCTGATGAAGATCTAAAAATAATTTCTGCTGATATAAAACAAAAAATGGCTTGATGATGATGTAGAATGTTGAATTAACATTTTAATGAGAAAACCTTATGAAGGTTAGAGCCTCAGTAAAAAAAATGTGTGACAAATGTCGTGTTATTCGTAGACATGGCAGGGTAATGGTTATTTGCACCGCTAGCCCTAGACACAAACAGCGTCAAGGTTAATCTTTGACGACATTTAATTAAAAACCTTTTACTAATTCGAAACAAGTGGCCAGGATTGCAGGAATTGACATACCTCGTGAAAAACGAGTTGAAATTGCACTTACATACATCTATGGAGTTGGTCTAACAAGATCAAAATTAATCCTTTCAAATACAGGAGTTAGTCCTGATATTCGTGTCAAAGATTTATCAGATAGTGATGTACAGAAATTGAGAGGTGCTACAGAAGACTTTACTGTAGAGGGCGATTTACGTAGGAAAGAGGGTATGGCGATGAAACGCTTGCAAGATATTGGTTGTGTTAGAGGGAGAAGGCATAGAATGAGTCTTCCTGTAAGAGGTCAGAGAACAAGAACAAATGCCAGAACTAGAAGAGGCTCAAGAAAAACAGTTGCTGGAAGAAAAAAATAATTAATTAACTATAAAAAATGACACTAAATTTATTTATCTAAATTGTTATGGCAGCTCCAGTTAAAAAAACAGGTTCAAAGAAATCAAAGAAAAATGTACCAAACGGCGTAGTACATATTCAAAGTACCTTTAATAATACTATCGTATCTATCACTGATACTTCCGGTCATGTAATTTCTTGGTCTTCAGCAGGAGCAAGTGGATTCAAAGGTGCTCGAAAAGGGACTCCATTTGCTGCTCAAACAGCTGCCGAAGCCGCGGCTAAAAGAGCTCTTGATCAAGGCATGAGACAAATAGAAGTATTAGTTAGAGGCCCTGGCTCAGGTAGGGAAACCGCCATAAGAGCTTTACAA
>QCSC01000074.1 GCA_003211655.1 Prochlorococcus sp. AG-469-F22
TCTCGTTTTGTAATCCCTCTAATAAATTAGAAAAAGTATGTCTCTTCCAATGCCTTGCGTAATCAGTATTACTTCCATCACTTCTTTGCGTTTGTTCTTTTAAATCTTTCTGCCATTTCTTAAATGCAGTTTTTCTTTGTTGGTCTTCTCTTTTCAGTTGTTGTTGGATAATGTTGGGTTCGTTCATGTGTGTGTGTAAGTTTTTAAACATTCATAAACTGTTCATAGTGATACAAATGTTTTGATTGTTTGATATAAGAGTTTTGTATATTGCTAATACACTTCGAATAAGGTTATTTAGGTCAGTTACTAAATCCTCGTGGAGAAAGCTTTAGTAAATTTCTTTTACTGGATGCTGATGAAATCAGCCGAATCCCATTACGGTCAATCTTTGGTTCCAGTAAAAGTTCCTTTTAATTCGATAAAACCTTTTTTCTAAGTACAAATAGAAAAAGTTTTGGTTAAGATAATAAAAATTTTTAATTAGATGATCCTTAATTAGGTTCAACTAAAAATATTCCAATGTATAAAGTCCTTATTAACTTCTTTTATTGGTTGTTGATTAAATCTGAGGAATCAGCAAGTAGTTCGTCATCATTGGAAGTCGAAGCTGCTGCAAACAAAAGCGTTCTATTTAGTTTTCAAGGTTCTTTTAAGTAAGTTTTGAAAAATATTTCTTGGCGTCTAATGCTTTTACTAGAGTGTCATGCCGATCTATGAGTTTTACATGGAGATCTAGTATTGATATTATAGCACTGGTAGATCCACTAGCGGAACTATATTTACAAATCAACACATAAAACCCTGTTATAGACTTTAAAGTGGACTAGAAAGGACATATGCTGAAATAGGTATAAATGAAGAGATAGATATCACTCATGGCAGATAATATTTTAATACTATAATTGCGTCTGTTAAATAAAAAAGAACCTCCCTATAATTTGTCTATTATTCATATAAGGAAGGTAAGGAAATGAATAATTTAATTAACCCTTTAGCACTTGGAAAAGTTTTAAAAAAATATAATTTAACTCCCAAAAACAAAGCACAAATAGTTTTATTATCTAAACGGAAAACCGCAACATGGTCAGCCATTCATAGACTTGCAAGAAAACTAGAATTTAAGCAATCAGTAGTTGATCAACAGCAACAGCAACAACAGTAAAATCTCATGAACAAAGAAGAAAGAAGGAAAAAATATAAATCAATGACTAGCCAGCAAAGGCAGGTTTTGATCCTGGAGAAAATGAAAGCTAAAGGTATAGAAGTAGGAAGTGGAGTTCCAGATAAAAAATACGATAGTGAAGAGGTTTATGAGTTAATCCATATTGCTAATTGCTTTCCTGAATTAAGAGAAAAAGGTAATTAAATAAGGAGTAATTTATAAAACTACTTGACCAATAATTGTTTCTTTACTTATATTAATAGTACACTTGTACTAAATATTATGGAGGACTGGCAGTCATGGGACTATTTAGAGGACGAGATATTAGTAAGAAAACGACGGAAGATATGTATTACTTGCAGTCACTTCAGGTACAGCACGACAGATCAATGTGTAACTATCTTGACCTGTCCCTTTCACGAGAAACTTATTCCTCAAGGAGATCACTTAGTTAAAGGTTGTAGATACTGGAGAGAAAACAGTAGAATCCTTGCGCCTGAAGCAGCTTAAATAAATGAGACTAACTTAATTGTTACAATCCACAAAATTATAATTATTCCTAAAACTAATTGACATGACTTATTTTTTACTAGACTTACAATCCATTTAAATTTTCAAGTATTCAGTAATTACAGATGTTTCTCAAAGTCTCATATCCCTTTTTTAAGCCAAAAATAATCTTAATACTTTTGTATCCATTGACATGGTTAATTTCTTACTGGACTTTAAATCTAGTAAATCGCTATTACATTGCAATAACTAGTTTTTGACTGTAAAAATATTGGTACAGGTCGCAGAGATCTAGGACTACTGCGAAAAACATCTGGGCGTTTTTCAAAGTAAGCGACCTGAATTATTTAATCACTTTAAAAACAAATGAGAAAAATTATTTCAGGAAAGGATGCAAATGAAAGAGGACTTGCATCTTATTATTTTTCAGTTAATCTAACTGCACAGGCAAACGCAACAAGAAATTTCCAACAGAACTCCAAACAAGATTTTCCAACAGAACCAATAAAAGAATTAATAAAAGAACAATAGCCGTTTCCTAATTACAAATTAAAAACAATGAAAACATCTATGAATAAGGTGGTGTCTTTTGACATGCCTAATATTTCCAAAGAGGAAGCTAAAGCGAAAGGTTTGACTAGATATTTTACTGGTATGCAATGTGGTAAAAACCATATTGAAGAAAGGATGGTATCTACAGGTGATTGTGTTGCTTGTAAAAGGATTAATGGGAAGAAATATAGAGAGAATAATGTTGAAAAAGAAAGGGAAAGACATCAAAAATATTCAAAAGAGAACTTTGAAAGATTCAGAGAATACAA
>QCSC01000075.1 GCA_003211655.1 Prochlorococcus sp. AG-469-F22
CATTTATTTCCCTTAGGCCAATTTTTATGTTTAGGAACTTTTGCATAATCAATAATTGCTTTGCAATTACTTTCAGTTGCTAAATCTAATAATGCTTGAAATAAGCCATCACTACTGTCAGTACAACCAATCATTTTAATACTTTTATTAGTACGAGCTTTAATTATTTTTTTAAGAAATTTAGGTTTAAGTTTTGGTCTGCAAAATTGTTGTAAAGAACTATTGATTAATGAGTCTGTTAGAGCAATATCACTATCAAAAATTGTTTTACTTTTTATCATTAATCCTAATTTGCTAAGGCCATGAATGCCTGTAGTCAATATAATTTCATTTGGTTTGCATGAGTTTCTTCGTAATTTTATTTCACCCTGTTTTCCTAGAGCAGTCATAGAGATTACTTTTTCTTTTCCCACAGAACAATCCCCGCCAAGTATTAAGCCCCCAAAATGGTCTAAAGCTAGATTTATTCCTGTATATAAATCTTTAATCCAAATCCAATCTGTTTTTGATGGGACTACTAATCCAATATTAACTCCTATAATTTTGCTGCATCCACTTGAGATTAAGTCAGATACATTACATGCTACGGCTTTCCATCCTATGTCTAAGGCAGAAATCGTATCATCATTAAAATGTATATTTTCAACTAATGAATCAGTATTAATAAGTAAGTTTTTATTTTTAGCTTTAATTAATGCGCAATCATCAGAAACTTGATTTTTAGGCATAAATTCAGCAAGCCTTTTTATTAATTCTTTTTCGCCAATATTCTCTAATAATTCTTTATGCATTTAATTTGAGTTTATCCATTCCATTTAAAACATCAATTGAAATTATCGTGTCATCTTTTGTAAGCTCTTCTAAAACTTCAAAACCCTCTATTACATAACCAAAGGCGGCATTTCTTCCGTCAATTAAATTGCGACCTGCTGGATTTAGCTCTGCTTCATATAAAAAGAAGAAAAACTGCGATGATCCATCATCAACAGCGGTACTGGAATGGGACCACCCCAAGGTTCCAAGTGTTGCAAATGGCAAAGTCGGTGTTTCTGTATAAAGGCCTAACTCTTCAAATGTTTGATTATAAAAAGTTTCGCTTTCGTTAGGTATTTTTATTTCCAGAGGAACATGTCTTTCCATGTTTGTTTCGGGATCTATGTATCCAATCTCATTACCAACTGGATCACCAGTTTGAAGAACAAAAAATTCCTCTGCTCTATTAATTGGCATATTACTGTAAAAGTTTTTTGAAGATAAATCTATAAAGGCACCAGCAGTAAGCGGTGCATTAAATCCATCTATTATTGCTTGCATATCGCCTTTAGAAGTTTTTATATTTACTTTTGCTCTACCTAGTAATCTCGGAAGATCATCAAATTCGCTTGGAATAGAATAAGGAAATTCATTTGGTAAAAAATATTCCTCTAGTCCCCCTATTTTATCTAGTGCTTCTCTTCTGGTTGTTATGAATGAATATTTATCTTTAGATTTAGCTTCGTCTTGAAGATTATCAAAATCATTTTTAAGATCTAAAAATGTGTTTTCTGCAATTTTTTGTTTTTCGCTTGGTAATTCCTCAATAATTCGACTCTTATATTTTTTTAGTAAAGATTGACATTTTGTAACAGTTTTTGAGAGAGCTGGCCATCTTCCTCCTCTTACAAGGTCACTAGTGTCCTCTAACTTATGTTGAATTTCCTGCAGCTCAACTTGCTTGATAGGGAGTGCATTTCTCAGTATTGCATTGGGATCTTTTACTGCGTTTCCAGTAGGTAAATCAGCCAATACTTGTGTTGGTTTTAAGAAGCAAACATGTATTAAAATTAGAATTAAAAATAAATAATGTTTGTTCTGATTTGATAAGAAGTTTTGCATAGCACTCTTACAGGTTTATGATCCTTGGGGATGTAATACAGGAATGATTTCCAGTAACGATTTTCGCACAGGTACCACCATCGAGATAGATGGACAAGTTTGGCGTGTAGTAGAATTCCTACATGTCAAGCCTGGTAAAGGTTCTGCTTTTGTGCGAACAAAATTAAAATCAGTTCGAAACGGTAATGTAGTCGAAAAAACTTTTCGAGCTGGAGAATCAGTTCAACAAGCTGTCCTTGAAAAGTCTAACCTGCAACATACTTATGTGGAGTCAGGAGATTACGTTTTTATGGATATGATAAGTTTTGAAGAAACAAGACTCTCCTCTGATCAAATCGGTAGAGGTTCAAAGTATTTAAAAGAAGGTTTGGAGGTTAATGTGATTTTTTATAAAGATAAAGTTTTAGAAGTTGAACTTCCAATCTCTATAACTTTAAAAGTTACAGAAACAGATCCTGGAGTTAAAGGAGATACTGCAAGTGGGGGTACTAAACCAGCTATTCTAGAAACAGGTGCTCAAGTTATGGTTCCTTTGTTTATCTCTGTAGGAGAAATGATTAAGGTAGATACCCGTAACGATAGTT
>QCSC01000076.1 GCA_003211655.1 Prochlorococcus sp. AG-469-F22
AGCTCTTTTGAATTAGTTTTACCGTTATTGTGGAAAGAATTTGTAGTCAAACGAGATTGGCCAATCCCAATGCTTTGGAAATATTTAAGTTTTAATCCCTCTAATTTATTAGGAATAATGCAAGAGAAATTATCTATCGGGAGTAAAAGATGGCTTATATTTGACCCTGATACAAAATGGATAAATAATCAAATCAATTTAGGTTATGATTCCCCTTCAAATTTCCCCAAGAAAAATAAATTAATCAAAGGGAAAGTGATTCATGTAGGGCTTGATTTTTAAAAAGCCCAAAATTCTTTAGAGGCCAAAACCTAAAATAAGCTTTTCCAATTATTTCTTTTTTATGAAGAAATTTACCTCCAGGCCAATATCTTCCATCCCAGCTATTTGATCTATTGTCACCTAAAACCAAAAAATGATCCTTCGGTACTTTCAAACTTTTAAATTCTCCGCAATTATTAAAAAAGGATTCAGAACAAAAATTAATAACATATGGCTCAAAAATCTTTTTACTATTAACTATCACTTCGCCTTTAATATTGACACTAACTAATTCTCCAGGCAATGCTACTACTCTTTTTATATAAGCATCACAAGCCTGATCTCTTAATCCAGGGATGAATGACATTGGAGGAAAACCCATAATAAAACAATAACTTTTATTTGGTAATGGGTTAGATCTTGATGCAACAAGTTTTTCATCAAAAGAGAAAGGGGATTTAAAAACAATAATATCTCCTCTTTGAGGTGATGAATTTTTTAAGGAAATTTTTTCAATAATTAATCTATCGTTTATTTGTAATTCAGGAAGCATTGAACCAGAGGGAATGTAACGAGGTTCTGCTAAAAAAGATCTGCAAGAAGAGACAAAAAAAGCTAATAGAATTAATGGACCCCACTCAAGAAGTATATTTTTAAAAGAGAAATTCATAAAATTTACAAAACCATAAAATTAAATATCTATTTGAGATTTGCGATATATTCAGACTCATTGAATCCAATTATTAATTTACTTTCATTAATAATTAAGAATGGTCTTTTGATTAATTTTCCATCATTTGACAATAGTTCAATAATTTTTTTTTGGGTTAAGTCAAGAATATTAATACCGATTGACTTATAACTCTTACCTCTTGTATTAAATATCTTCTTAATGTCTAATGAAAATTGTATTAAAGCCAGTTCCAAAAATCTTTTTGAAGGTGGTTCTTTAACAATATCTATTAATTGATAATTAATATTATTTTGATCAAGCCACTTAGATGCTTTTCTACAAGTAGAGCATTTTGGATAGCTATAAAAAATTACTCTTTTCAATTTATTTGACTATCGATGATTTTTTTAAAACTTTAAAGGATTTCTTCTTTTTTGGTGTACATTTTCTTAAAAGTTCTTCAACTACTTCAAAATCTCTCCAACCATCTATTTGAACCGTCCTTCCATCTAAACCTTTGCTCGTTCTAAAAAATTCTGCAACATCTTCTAATTGATTAGGGGCTATTTGATTAATGCTAATTATATTTTCTTGCCTAGGATTAGATATAGGAACACATAAAAGTTTTCCATCATATTGCCCACAGTCATGCATATCTAAGACCCCTATAGGTCTTGCTTTTATTAGACAACCTGCGAATGTTGGCTCATCCATTATCACCATTGCATCTAGTGGAGCTCCATCATCAGCGAGAGTATTTGGGATAAAGCCATAGTCAAATGGGTATCGTACTGAAGAATGCAAAATCCTATCAAGTGCCATAATTCCAGCTTGAGAACAATATTCATATTTATTCCTGCTGCCAGCTGGAATTTCAACAACTAAATTAACTATGCCCTTCATTGGAGATGGAGGTATCAAACTAAGATCCATCTTTTTTAATTAAGTGAAAAGAAGTCATCTCATTTCCTTGAGATAAAGGTCTACCAAGCAAAATACAAATTGAAGGCAATAAAATCGTAAGGAAAGCTATTAATATTCCAAGAAACGAGATTGATAAACTCCTCATACTTAAGGGGTTATCATCATCTCTTTCCAATTCACTTGAAATAGTAATAAGAGAAGATTTTTCGCTTAAATTACTTTTGATAAACCGCTTTGAATTTGTGTATCTCAAGAGATTTACTTGTTAAAAGTTGAGTGGTAAACTTAACAAAATTATTTTACAATCAAAAAGTACATAAATCAAAATATAGTTTTAAATTAATTTTTTTCTAGCAAAGATCTAATACTTTTTAATTCTTCAAGGATTTGAGAAAGCGTATTTTGTGCAGCTGAAGATGGAGAATTAAAAACTTCGACAGTAACTTCTTTAATTCTTAAAATATCCTTAGCAAATCTTGCAATTTCATTAGGGTGAAAACGTAATGGCTCTTTTTGATCAGTTCTATATTCAGGATTTAATTTTCTCGGGTTAAAGCTAGGATTTAAATTTCTTAGATCTGTATTTGTGTACC
>QCSC01000077.1 GCA_003211655.1 Prochlorococcus sp. AG-469-F22
CAGCTGTAACTGGTTTATGTTTGCCAGTTTCGATATGATAAATAGGTACATGTGCCATTACTCTTTGGCCAGCCAACCTTCTTCTGCTGATTCTTTTTCTCTTTTTTGACATTGATTGGTACTCCAAGAATTATTAATGAGATTAGTCTTATTTATTTTTACTAATCTTATATCTTTGATTTTGAATTCACTTAAATTACATAGAGGACCCATCAACCTCTGATGTAGCTTAAAATATGATTAAATGTTCATATTTAAGGCTGGCTAAAGTCAGGCCTCTTTATATATCTTAATACTTTTTTCATATTTTACAAGTCCTTTTTCAGATTTTTTTTAAATTTCACTAATTATGAAGCTCTCAAGAAAATTTGAAGAACTAATCAAAAAACAGCTAGAGAGCTTTGGTTGCTCAATGGGAGTGACTCATTTGGTTATGTATCTTGCTTCAACGGAGCAAGGCACTAAAGCATCTTTTGAAATGATTGGTCAATGGCCACAAATTGATAGGCTTCTGATATCAGTAGAAGATGATCCTTCACTAAAAGTTTCTTCTCCTAATAGAAGATGGTACCCGCTTCAAGAAAACGATATCCTACTTGGTGTCCTTAGGGTAGAAACTGATTTAAAAGAAGGGAATTGGCCATTATCTCTTGACTCTAGATTAAAAGCACTTTCACTATCTTTAGGTAAATGCGTTTCTATCGAATTAGAACGTCAAAATAAAAATGAAGAAATTAATTATTTAAAAAATCAGGTCAATGTCATAATCCATCAATTGAGGAATCCATTGGCTGCTCTTAGGACATATGCAAAATTACTAATAAAAAGACTTGGTTCAGATGATGACTCTATTGAAATAGTCGAACGCATGATAACAGAGCAAAAACAAATTAATAATTATATGGACTCTTTTGCTCAATTAAATTCACCTATTCAACTTCCTTTAGAAATTGGAGAGGAAAGATTATTACTACCACCAAATTTAGATAACAAAAAGCTAATAACTGTTCAGAGTTTATTGAGGCCAATTTTAGAAAGAGGTCAAGCTAATGCGAACTTAGAGAATAGAGTTTGGACGGAACCTTCTTTTTGGCCAGATTGGACTTTATCGCCATTAAAGGCTAAATATGCTGTAATTGCTGAAATTGTGGCTAATTTATTAGAAAATGCGTTTAAATACGCCCAAAAAGATGCTGAGATTGGACTTATCATTATGAGTAAAGGTCTGTGCATATTTGATGATGGTAAAAAAATAACCAAAATTGAAAATGAGAAAATTTTTCAAAAAGGCTTTAGAGGATCTGCGGCTAAGAAGAAGGATGGTACTGGTGTTGGACTTTTTTTAGCGAGGAAATTAGCAAAACAAATTGGAGGAGAGTTGAGATTGCTTGAAAACTCCTCAATTAATGATGCAAAGGAATTAAAAAGTCTTAAGAAGAAGAATATTTTCTATTTAGAACTTCCTATAAAAGAATTGCATTCATAAA
Organism: Prochlorococcus sp. AG-469-F22; assembly: GCA_003211655.1. GTDB lineage: Bacteria > Cyanobacteriota > Cyanobacteriia > PCC-6307 > Cyanobiaceae > Prochlorococcus_A. Next base: position 1,488 of record QCSC01000077.1, read on the forward strand.
TAACATTGCAGTTTCGACTAGTACAACACTCGCACCGCAGGCATCTCCATTGAAGCCTCCAATTTTGTTCCCAAGTATGTTTGGAATAGAATATCTAAGAAAATATCTTTGAGGTTAATTGCGGTTTCACTATCTACATTTGAATTAAAAGCAACTATTCCTCCAAATGCACTAACTGAGTCACATTTCAAAGCATTCAAAAATGCTTGTGAGGCTGAATTACCTATGGAGGCACCACAAGGATTATTGTGTTTCAAAATGACAGATGCAAACGTGTCTGTTGTAGGTTCATCTTTTTCTTCATAGCCAAATTCTAAAACTGTTGAAAGTGCCGACTCAAGATCCAATAGATTGTTATAACTCAACTCTTTCCCTTGTAATTGTTCTGCTGAGTTCCATCCAATATTATTTAAACCATACCAATAAGCTTTTTGATGAGGATTCTCCCCATATCTTAAGGTTTTGATTAGTGGATAAGATTCAATATATTTTGAAGATGGTAAACCTCTTTCTTTTCTTATCCAATTAGAGATAGCAGTGTCATAGTCAGCTGTATGTTGAAAAGCTTCAAGTGCTAATTTTGCTTTATATGTTTCTTTTAACTCCCCTTTTTTACTCTCTTCAAGAAATTCTTGATATTGACTAGGATCGACTAAAACGGAAACGTCTTTATGATTTTTAGCCGCAGAACGAATCATTGATGGTCCTCCGATGTCAATATTTTCAATAGCATCTTCCCATTTAGATCCCTTCTCAACAGTTTTCTTAAAAGGATACAAATTGACAACTACTAATTCAATTAGTTTAAGATCGTAAGTTTCTATATCTTTTTTATGTTCCTCATCTGTTCTTTTAGCTAATATTCCTCCGTGAATTTTCGGATGTAAAGTTTTAACTCTTCCTCCAAGTATTTCTGGAGAATTAGTAAAA
>QCSC01000078.1 GCA_003211655.1 Prochlorococcus sp. AG-469-F22
GTATTTGATATTTACTCGAGACTTTTAAGAGAGAGGATTATATTCTTAGGAGAACAAGTAACGAGTGATACTGCTAATAGAATTGTTGCTCAATTACTTTTCCTCGAAGCGGAAGATCCTGAGAAAGATATCTACATGTATATTAATTCTCCTGGAGGATCGGTTTATGATGGTTTAGGTATCTTTGATACTATGCAACATGTAAAGCCTGATATACATACCGTTTGTGTTGGGCTCGCTGCTAGTATGGGTGCCTTTTTACTTGCAGCTGGAACTAAAGGTAAAAGAAGTAGTCTGAGACATTCAAGAATTATGATTCATCAACCTCTTGGTGGTGCAAGAGGACAAGCCAGCGATATAAGAATTCAAGCTGATGAAATTTTATATTTAAAAGAACGTTTAAACACTGAGCTATCAGAAAGAACAGGTAAAGAACTTGAGACCATTAAGGAAGATACTGATAGAGATTTTTATATGTCTCCGATGGAGGCAGTAGAGTATGGTCTAATAGATTTGGTTTTAGATAAAAAACCAATCAAAAATACTTAATTTAGTATTTGTGGAGTTCTCTCTTTCTCAGGAATTTGTGTAAATTCAGAAAGAATTTTTACAAACTCTTCACCATCCAATGTTTCTTTTTCTATTAAAAGATCTACTAGTTTATCCATTGCCTCCCTGTTTTTACTTATTATTGAATAGGTTTGTTTATAACAGTCTTTTACCATAACTCTTACACTTTCATCAATTTGTTTAGAGATAGAGTCAGAAACTTCGCTTCTAGTCATTAAATCTCTTCCTACAAAAACTTCTTGATTACCACCTTCAAGAGCAATTGGACCAAGTTCACTCATTCCGAATCTTGTAACCATTTGTCTAGCCATTGAAGCTACTTGTTGAAAATCTCCACCAGCACCAGTTGTTATTTCACCTTTACCAAAAACAACATCCTCAGCCGCTCTTCCTCCAAGAGCACCCATTATTCTCGCCTTCAAATTTGCCCTGCTTATAAGAGATTGATCATCATCAGGAGTAAACCAAGTAAGACCTTTTGCTTGCCCTCTTGGAATTACAGTTACTTTCTGAACAGGATCATGAGCTTTTACTAAAGTTCCTATTATTGCATGTCCAACTTCATGATAAGCAATTAATCTTTTGCTTCTTCCATCTGTTAATGGAGAACCTTCCATTCCTGCAACTATTCTGTCTACCGAATCATCAATTTCTAAAATGCCTATTGACTCTTTTCTTCTTCTTGCGGTTAAGATTGCAGCTTCATTTAGAAGATTTGCTAAATCCGCTCCAGTAAAACCAGGTGTCCTTCTTGCAATACTTTCTAAAGTTAAGTCTTCCTGAAGAGTTTTATTTTTTGAGTGAACTTCAAGTATCGATAATCTCCCTTTAATATCAGGAGCATCAACTGTAACTTGTCTGTCGAATCTTCCTGGCCTCATTAAGGCTGAATCCAAAACATCTGGACGGTTAGTTGCAGCAATAATTATAATCCCACTATTACCTTCAAATCCATCCATTTCAGTTAAAAGTTGGTTAAGAGTTTGTTCTCTTTCATCATTTCCTCCACCGATACCAGCTCCTCTTTGCCTTCCTACCGCATCAATTTCATCAATGAATATTAAGCATGGACTATTCTCTTTGGCTTTTTTGAAAAGGTCCCTAACTCTACTAGCACCTACTCCAACAAACATTTCTACAAATTCTGAGCCAGCAAGCGAGAAGAATGGAACTCCTGCTTCTCCTGCAATTGCTTTTGCTAAAAGTGTTTTACCAGTTCCTGGAGGACCTACAAGCAAAACCCCTTTGGGTATGCGAGCACCAACAGAAGTAAATTTTTCAGGTTTTTTTAAAAATGTCACTACCTCTTCTAAATCTTGTTTTGCCTCATTAACTCCTGCGACATCGTCAAATACAACTCCAGTATTAGCATCCATAGCAAATCTAGCTTTTGATTTCCCAAATTGCATAGCTTGACCTGGTCCTCCAGGCATACCATTTGATCTCCTAGCTAAAAGAATTAAACCTCCTATCAGAATTGCAGGGAACAGAAGATTACCGAGAATACCTAATGCTGGTGGTGTGGTTTTAACAGGGTGCACATCAAAACTTATTCCTTCATTTTTGAGGTTAGTTATTAATTCAGGTGTAAGACCAGGCAAGTCTACTCTCAGTCTTTGTACTTTATTATCAAGATCTGAATCTATAGTTTCGATAACAGCATTTCTACCTCCATCAAAAATATCAACTGATGTAACTCGACCTGACTTTATATAATCTAAAAATCTTCCATAACTAACTCTTGCTACAGCTGAATTTTTGGGGGCTATTGTAGTGCCATTGGATTTTAATGAATCAATATTACTTGTT
>QCSC01000079.1 GCA_003211655.1 Prochlorococcus sp. AG-469-F22
TCTTTAATGAAGGTTTAAACCAAGATGATAAAAAAAAAGTTCTCGATAACTCAAAAATTATCCTCTCAGAAACTACAGAAAAAATTTCTTTTTCAGGAGAAGAATTAAAAACAGCTTCTCCCTCCTTAGAAAAAATTGAATATTTAATTAATACATGGCTTGTTAACAAAAGTAAATTTCTAGCAGGAACAAGTGAAATTAATTTATCAAAGATAGTTCAAAATGATTTGATTGATAGATTAAAGAAGGAAAGAGAACTTGATATTCAAAAAGGTATCTACAAAAGTATCAATACTAGTATTGAAAATAGTGTATTTTTAACTCAAACGGCATCAAGAATATCAGTATCAGTTGACTTAAAGTATTCTGAAAAAATATTTAAAACAGATGGAGAATTGATAAATGAAACAACTTTTACTCCTTTTTTGAAAGTTAAATATATTTTAGGTTTCTCAAATAACTCCTGGAAATTAGTTGATTATATAAGTGGTGTTTAGGATTAGCTTTTACTATCATCTATAATATTCCAATAAATAATTATAAATAATGTTTGATGAACTCTCTTCACGCTTTGAAGACGCCGTTAAGGGTTTAAGAGGTGAAGCCAAAATTAGCGAAAATAATATTGATGATTCTTTAAAGCAAGTTAAAAAAGCATTATTAGATGCTGATGTTAGTTTATCGGTGGTTAAAGAATTTGTTTCAGAGGTAAAAGATAAAGCTATTGGAGAAGAAGTCGTAAGAGGTGTTAATCCTGGACAGAAATTTATAGAAGTAGTTAACAAAGAATTAATAAATATTATGGGAAATGAAAATTCCCCATTAAATGAAAAAGAGACCCCACCTACTGTTATTTTGATGGCAGGTTTACAAGGTGCAGGAAAAACAACAGCAACAGGTAAGTTAGGCCTTTATTTGAAAGAAAAAGACAAAAAAGTTTTATTGGTGGCAGCTGATATTTATAGACCTGCAGCTGTTGAACAACTTAAGACAATTGGTAATCAGTATGATTTAGAAGTTTTCTCAGCGAAAGAAAAAGATAGTAAGCCTGAAGAAATAGCAAAAGATGCTTTAATTTATGCTAACGCAAATAATGTAGATACCTTAATTGTTGATACCGCAGGAAGATTGCAAATAGATGAATCAATGATGAGTGAAATGGTTCGAATCAAAGAAGTTACAAAGCCTGATGAAGTTTTGCTGGTTGTTGATTCTATGATTGGACAAGAAGCAGCTGACTTGACTAAGTCATTTCATGAAAAAGTGGGGATATCGGGGGCAATATTGACTAAGTTGGATGGCGATTCGAGAGGTGGAGCTGCACTTTCAATAAGAAAAATAAGTGGAAAACCAATAAAATTCATAGGAACTGGTGAAAAGATAGAAGCATTGCAGCCATTTCACCCTGAGAGAATGGCAAGCAGAATTCTGGGCATGGGAGACGTATTAACACTTGTTGAAAAGGCACAAAAAGAAGTTGAGCTTGCTGATGCGGAAGTAATGCAAAAGAAACTTCAAGAGGCAACTTTTGACTTTAATGATTTTGTTAAGCAAATGAGATTAATGAAAAGAATGGGATCACTTGGAGGCTTAATTAAATTAATACCAGGGATGAATAAAATTGATGATGGAATGATAAAAAATGGGGAAGAACAATTAAAAAAAATTGAATCGATGATCTCTTCTATGACTTTAGAAGAAAAGCAAAAGCCAGAAGTCCTTGCGGCTCAACCATCAAGAAGACAAAGGATTGCACAAGGCAGTGGATATCAAGCAAAAGATGTTGATAAAGTACTTGCTGATTTTCAAAGAATGAGAGGTTTTATGAAACAAATGTCGAATGGTGGAATGCCAGGAATGGGTGGAATGCCAGGAATGGGTGGAATGCCAGGAATGGGTGGAGGGAATGGTAATAAATCATTTAAAAAACAAAAATCAAATAAAAAGAAAAAAGGTTTTGGGGATTTGTAGTTTATAAATAGCTACCTTTAAATGATATTATTAATGAATCTGTACTAATTTAAAATGATTAAATTGCGCCTTAAGCGCTTTGGAAAGAAAAAAGAAGCAAGTTTCAGGATCGTTGCATGCAATAGTACTTCCAGAAGAGATGGAAGACCTCTTCAAGAATTAGGTTTTTACAATCCAAGAACTAAAGAAACTAGGCTTGACACAGAAGCATTAAGAATCAGGCTTACTCAGGGAGCACAACCCACCGATGTTGTAAG
>QCSC01000080.1 GCA_003211655.1 Prochlorococcus sp. AG-469-F22
ATGGAAATTTATTCTCCCAATGAATTTAACGGGACACTAATGGGTTTATGCCAAGAAAGACGAGGTATTTTTATTGATATGAAATATATCACTACAGATAGAGTGACTTTGATTTACGAAATACCATTAGCAGAAGTCGTTACTGACTTTTTTGATCAAATGAAAAGTAGAACTCAAGGATATGCATCAATGGAATACCATTTAATTGGATATAGAAAAAATGATCTCGTTAGGTTAGATGTTCTTATAAATTCTGAAAGAGCTGATCCTTTAACTTCTATTGTTCATAAAGATAAGGCCTATGGAATTGGTAGGGGCTTAGTAGAGAAATTAAAAGAACTAATACCAAAACAACAATTTAAAATACCAATTCAGGCTTCAATAGGTAGCCGTATTATTGCAAGCGAAAGTATTAGCGCATTAAGAAAAGATGTCCTTTCTAAGTGCTACGGGGGAGATATCTCAAGAAAAAAGAAACTTTTGAAGAAGCAAGCTAAAGGGAAAAAGAGGATGAAGGCAATGGGTAAAGTTGATGTACCTCAAGAAGCTTTTATGGCAGTTCTGAAATTAAATCAGTAATTAATTTCAAATTAAAAACTAAAAGCTATTTAATCTTTGAAACAATAGGTATATTTTAGTTGATTCGAATAATCATAAATTTGTGAATTCAAACTCATCAAATCAAGTTGGTAAAAATATTAGAAGGACTGGATTTTTAATTGTACTTTCATATCTTTTAATAGTATTAATTATGAAAGTATTAGAGGCTAATAACTTTTTTGGTTATTCTTTATCATCATTTAGTAATGATATTTTTGCACCACCTTCCTTAAAACATTTATGTGGTACGGATAGATTAGGAAGGGATGTTTGTTTAAGAACTTTACAAGGGTCATCTATAGCTATTGAAGTTGTATTCCTTGCAATTTTCTTTGCTTTAATTTTAGGCCTTCCATTAGGGTTATTGAGTGGATATTTTGGAGGGATCCTTGATAAATGCTTATCACTTGTAATGGATACTATTTTTTCAATTCCTGTTATTTTGCTCTCAGTAGTAGTAGCTTTTGTACTTGGTAAAGGGATTATTAATGCCTCTATAGCCCTATGTATAGTTTATTCTCCTCAATATTTTAGATTAATCAGAAATCAAACAATGTTAATAAAATCAGAGACATATGTTGAAGCTGCAAGGGTTTCGGGGGCTGATGTTAAAACTATAATTTTTAAATATATACTTCCAAATGTAATAACTCCTTTACCTATTCTCCTTACTTTAAATGCTGCGGATGCTGTTTTGGTATTAGGAAGTTTGGGATTTTTAGGGTTAGGAGTTCCTGCAAATGTTCCAGAATGGGGAAGTGATCTTAATCTTGCGCTTGCGGCTATACCAACTGGGATTTGGTGGACTGCATTATTCCCTGGATTAGCAATGTTTCTTTTAGTCTTAGGTCTTTCTTTTATCGGAGAAGACCTAGAAAATATTTTTGAGAATTGAAAGTTAATTTTAATATTTTTTAGTTATTAACAACTTCATTAATTTCTCCATACTGATTTATCTTTGGATATTTATTTCCAGACTTTCTGTATATAGAAGCTAACTCAGGATAACTCCACTCAAATAATGTTTTTTCGTATTCTTCTGCACTTAAACCTTCTCCTTTAAGAGGAAGTAAACTCTTACTTTCTCTTTGTCGAATAGCTTCAAAAAGTAAAATAGAAGCTGCTACTGAAACATTCAAAGATTGGACCATTCCTGACATAGGAATGAAGATTGATTCATCAACTTTTGAAATCAGTTGATCACTTAAACCCCACTTTTCTGCTCCTAAAACAAAACAAGTATTTTCTGAATAGTCAAAATTCCTGTAATCAGTTGAGTTCTCATTTAGTGTTGTTCCATATAATTTAAAACCTTTCTTTTTTAGTTTAGATACTGCAGAAATTGTTGTCTCATGATTATTTAATTTGACCCATTTTTGACTCCCTTGAGCTGTACTGTTAAAAGTTTTAACTTTATCTTTTTCACTAATAAAATTCGCTTCAAAAACTCCCGCCGCATCGCATGTTCTTAATATCGCAGATAAATTGTGTGGCTTATTTACTGCCTCTACTAGAACCGTTAAGTTTTTCATTCTGCAATTTAAAACATTTTTTATTCGCTCAAATCTTC